>UQQZ01000004.1 GCA_900543305.1 uncultured Oscillospiraceae bacterium | reverse complement strand
TGCCGCACCTCGCTCGCCGTATCGGCACTTAGAATTGTGCGGTATTGCCATAGACCTTACGGATGCGCTGAAAGAAGCGCGGCCTGATGCGTATAATGATTTAGTACACAGCTTGCAGAGAAAATGGGCAAGTGTGTACTAAAGTGTACTTGAAAAAGAAAATGCCATAGATTCTAACGAATCTATGGCATTTTGCTGGTCGAGGTGACAGGACTCGAACCTGCGGCCTCGTGGTCCCAAACCACGCGCGCTACCAACTGCGCAACACCTCGAAGAAGGCTTTCCCGGAGGAAAGCCCAAATTCAACTGTATCTATTATACCGGAAAAAGAGGGGGGCTGTCAACCGATCATTCGGTGTAGATTTTGGCCAGGCCGCCTTCACTGGTTTCTCGATACTTGGAGAACAAATCCCGACCCGTCTCGTACATGGTCTTGACCACCATGTCAAAGGAGATCTTGCGGGTGTAGGTGAGAAAATTGGCCAAGCTCAAAGCGTTGATGGCCCGCATGGCGGCCACCGCATTTCGCTCGATACAGGGAATCTGCACAAGGCCTCCAATGGGATCGCAGGTGAGACCCAGATGGTGCTCCATGGCCACTTCGGCGGCGTATTCAATCTGATCCAGGTCCATGTGGTACAGCTCTGCCAGGCCTGCCGCGGCCATGGAACAAGCGCTGCCGATTTCCGCCTGGCAGCCGCATTCTGCCCCCGATATGGAGGCGTTTGTCTTGAGGATGTTGCCGATCACTCCCGCAGCGGCCAGAGCGTGCAGCACGTCGGTGTCGGTAAAGCCCTGCTGCTCCTGTTTGAACAACAGCACCGCAGGCAAAACGCCGGAGGCACCGCAGGTAGGTGCAGTGACCACCACGCCGCCTCCCGCGTTTTCCTCGCTGACGGCAAAGGCGTAGGCGCACACCTTCCGGTTTTCCCGGGTTTCGGCACTTTCATCCATGTGGCGCTGGCGGATCAGGTATTTGGCCTTCCGCTGGACGCCCAATCCTCCGTGGAGCACTCCATCAGCATTGAGGCCTGCGTAAACGGTGTCCTTCATCTGCTTCCACACATCCCGCAGGTAGTCCCAGATTTCCACCCCTTCGTTTTCCTCCACATACTGCCACAGGAATTTTCCTTCCCGCTGGCAGTATTCCTTGATCTCCCGGAAAGTGGAGAGGGGGTACACGTCCTGAGGGGCCACAGAGGGTTGTCCCTCAATTTCAATTTTCCCGCCTCCCACGCTGAATACCCGCCAGGAGCCCAAGGTGGTTTCTCCGGAAAAAGCCCTGAGTTCCATGGTATTGGGATGGGGCAAAGTTTCTTCCGGCGTATCCAGGTCGAAGCAGATGTCCGTAGGCAATGGGGCAAAGGCATCCCGAATGGCCACATCCGTCAGGTGGCCTTTGCCGGTTTTGGCCAAGGAACCGTACAAGGTGGCTTCAAACCGGTCCGCCTGGGGAAAGGCCTGCCGGAACAGAGTGGACGCATGGGAAGGTCCCATGGTGTGGGAGCTGGAAGGCCCCCGGCCGATTCGATACAATTCGCGCAATGATTCCATAGCAAAATCCCCCCATCTTCTCATGGCGCCATTGACTGACTGCGTTCTTTATTTTCCCACAAGGCAGGAAAAAAATCAAGGCGTTTGGAAAAGTTGGACTGTTTTCCACCAAAATCCTCCCGCCTGTGGAAAACAAAAAGCGCCCGGGCAAATTGCCGGACGCTTCCGTTTTTCAGGTCAATCCCTCAGCCGGTAGCTGACAAAAGCCAGCTTTTTGCCGCAGGGAGACCAGCTGTTTACATTGAGCGTTCCCTGGCCGCCGAAGAGCTTTACCAGCACCCGGGACTCCCCTCCCTGAGCGCTCATCAGGCGGATCTCCACATTTTTGTGAGGGGGATGGGCGCCGGGCTCCACGTCGCCCTTTTTATAGGCGATGTAGGCCACCTGGGTTCCGTCGGGGGAGAGGTGGGGGAACCAGCAGTTGGAGTCTTCCTCCCAGGTCATGCGGGTCTGCTCCGAACCGTCGGCGTTCATGCGCCATACCTGCATCAACCCGCTGCGCACGGAGTTAAACCAGATGTGCTTCCCATCGGGAGAGTACTCTGGCCCGTCATCCAAGCCCGGGGCGTCGGTAAGGCGGGTTTCCTCCCCGCCTTCCAGGGGAATGGTGTAGATGTCGAAGTTTCCGTTCCGTTCGGCGCAGTAGGCCAAGGTTTTCCCGTCTGGGGACCAGCCGTGGAGATAGCTGGGGGCTATGGGGGTCACCAACCGGGGTACACCTCCGGAAAGGGGCACCGTGTACACCCGGGACCGGCCGTCCTCCACCGTGCCCTGGCTGAGGCCCACGGACTTCCCGTCCGGGGACAGCACATGGTCGTTGTTGCACCGGCGGACAAAGCCTGTGTCAATCTCCTTGCTTTCCCCGGAGGCCAGATGGTACAGCCACAGCCGGCCTCCCGCGTTGTAAAGGAGAGCGTCTCCGGTGGGGAGCCAGTTGGGGGCCTCGATCAAGTGGTCAAATTCCCGGAGCACCTGGCGCTCCCCGGTGACCACGTCCACCGTTTCCAGAATGGAAATGGCGTCCCGCTCTTGAAAGGGCCGTTGTTGTGTCAAGACTTCCATAATAGATCATCCTTCCCAAAAGAATCTATGGGCAGCCTGCGATTCAGGCAAACCTTCTTAATGATACAACTCCCAAAGTTCCGCTCAAGGCGGAACTTTTACAAAATGTCTTCGGGAGCCACCAACCGGTCCCGAATGATGAGCCGGTAGTCTCCCGACCGGAGGGCGTCCACCAGGTCCTGAGAGGACCGGGCCCGTTCTTTCAGGGCAATGCCCGCCTGGCCCAGACCGGGCTCCAAAATGCTGTGAATGTCTCCGCCGGAGGTGGGGATCAGGTGATATTTCCGGATCAGCTCCACCGCCCTCTGATTTTCCCGGTCCGTCCGATTGCCATAGTTAAAGGCTTCGGCCCCGTCCAGACAATCGGGCTGGGGCAGCACGTTGGGGTCGATATAGGGCTCCTCCCGATAGGGGTGGGCCATGGAGATCAATCCTCCCCCCTGGCGAACGGTGTCTGTGTAGTCCTTCAGGGAGAGCAGGTGCAGGTTCGGGTGGCAAAGGAGAAACTCCAGGTCGATGCCATAGGTGAGCACTTCCTTGCCGCTGCCGTAGTGGTGTTCCAGGCCCAAAAACGCCTGAAAGTCCACGCCTTGCTGCTGGGCCCATTCCTGGACGGCCTGACGGGGGGCGTCATAGGCGCGCATTTTTTCCTCCCAAGGGAGGGACTGATCCACGGCGCTGTTGCCCAGAAGAAAGTGGTCGGTGATCACCATGCCGGCGTAACCTTTTTTCCAATAGGCCTGGGCCATTTCCTGGGGGCTGTTGTGGGCGCAGCGGCTGCACCAATTGGTGTGGCAGTGCATCTCATAGCGATAGGGATAAAGCAGCTCTTCCTTTTGTTCCATGAAACCATTCCTTTCTTTTTGTGACGATGGATTGAGCCGGGAGATCCCGGGAATTATGTTTGTGAGGGGGCGGAAGTTTGACTGCCCACCACGTTTTTGGCCCAAACTCCGGAAACCAGCATGATGGTTCCGATCACGGCCTTGATGATGTCCGCACTGGACACAAAGAAGAACACCCACACCACTGAAAGCCCGGTAAACTGACACAGGCAGAAGGCGATGGGCAAACACACCACCCAGGTGAATACACAGTCAAAGAGGAAGGTGACAAAGGTTTTACCTCCGGACCGGATGGTGAAGTAGGTGCCGTGGACGTAAGAGGTCAGAGGCAGGAAACAACCGGAGATGGTCAGCAGCTGGGTGGCTGTCTGCCGGACGGTGGGTTCCGTGTTGTAGATGTAGGGAATCAGGGGAGAGCAGGCCACAATGATTCCACCGATGACCGCATTGGCGCAGACGCTGAAAAACAACAGTTTCCGCACGGTGTCCTTGGCTCCGGGAATGTCATTGGCCCCCAGCAGCTGTCCGGAGAGGATGCCAATGGCGTTGCCCATGGCCATCATGACAATGGCGAACAGATTCCACACGGTAGAGTTGATGTTGGTGGCTGCCACGGCTTCCAACCCCCGGGTGGCGTAGCACATGTTGACCATGGCGGTGCCGATGGACCAGAGGGTCTCGTTTAAAAGTAGCGGGGTGCCGGTGATGGCAATCTGCTTGATCAGGGACCAGGGCACCCGGAAGTCCCGGAACAATCCCTGGACAAAGGGGAAATTTTTCCGGTGCAGGTAGGTGCGCAGCAGCAGGTAGGCCATTTCCACATACCGGGCGATGACCGTGGCCAAAGCGGCGCCGGCCACACCCATCTTGGGGAAACCGAAGCTGCCGAAGATCAGCAGGTAGTTGCCCACCAGGTTCACGCAAATGGCGATGACACTGGCGATCATGGGGGAGAAGGTTTCTCCCACGTCCCGGAGGGTGCTGGAAAAGCACTGGACCAAGGCAAAGGGGAGCAGGCCCCAGAGAATGATGGCTATGTATTCCTTGGCGTAAGTCAAGGTCAAGGCGATTTCTTCGGGAGTAGAGGCTTCCTCGTTGAGATAGAGCTGGAACAGCTGGGTGCCAAACAGCAGAAACACCAGGATGCCCAAAGCGGTGACCACCAGGCTGAATACCAGCCGAAACCGCAAGGTGTACCGGAGGCCTTCCTGATCTTTTTTGCCGAAGAACTGGGCGCCGAAGATGGAGGCGCCGGACAAGCCACCGAAGATGGTCAGGTTGAAAATGAAGACGATCTGGTTGACGATGGCCACCCCGGACATGGGGGTGGTGCCCAGCCGGCCTACCATCACGTTGTCCAGAAGGTTGACGAACTGGGTGATGCCCTGTTGGACAATCATGGGCACCAAAAGGGCCAGCACCGAGGCATAGAAAGCCCGGGTGCCAATGAATTTTCTGCGAAAAGTGCTCATAGGGTTGTTCTTTTTCTCCTCAATGGTTAAATTCTTTTTCTGTCAAGGGTTGGACAGAAGTTGTTCCAGGCTTTGCCCCATGTCTTCCGGCGGGGTCAGCAGGCGGATCAGCTCCCGGTAATCTTTCAGATAAAAGTCGGAACTGGCGGCAATCCCTTCCCGGGATTCTCCAGGGCCTTCTCCGTCCACGGAGACGCTGTCCTCCACTCCCACCACCGCGAACCCGGCAGCCTTGGCGGTGCGGATGGCATAGGCGGAATCCTCAAAGACCACGCTTTCCTTGGGGGTTGCTCCCAGCCGCTGGGCGCAAGCCAGGAAAATATCGGGATGCTCCTTGCTTTTTCCCACCTCCCCGCAGGTGAGCAGTAGGTCCACCAGGGGCAGCATCTGGAGCCGTTCCAGAGCCAGAAGGATCCCCTCCCGGTTGGAAGCGGTGGCCACTGCCACAGGGATGTGATTATCCCGGAGCAGCTGGAGAAATTCCCGGGCGTGGGGCTTTTCTTCCACCCGATTCCGGTATCCCTCCAGGGCGCATTCTCCCAGTTCCCCAACGATCTCCTCCACGGTGCCGGTGGCTCCCAGAGATTGGTAATAGGCGGCGCACTGTTCCATGCTCAGGCGGTTGAGGGTCCGGTGCAGCCCTTGGGGGACGGTGAGCCCCTTTTGGGCCGCATACACATAGCTGAGATCCCGCCACATGGTCATGGAGTCCAGCAAAGTGCCATCGGCGTCGAAAATACAGCAGCGAATCACAGGGACACCTCCTCTCGGTGAAGGGCTTTCAGAGAATCTTCCAAATCCTGGAGGAAATCTCCTTGGCTGGCGTCCTGATCTACCAAAACCGATCCCACGGAAGAGGGAATGGCCCTCAACACCGAGGGGATATCCGTAATCCCCTTGCCCAATACCGCAAAGCGGTCCATGCCGGACCGGTGCTGGCAGTCGGGAGCCATGTCCTTAAAATGGACGGATTTGACCCGGCTGCCCAGCTTTTGTAAAAAGGAAGCGGGATCAATGCCTCCGAACAGAACCCATCCCGTGTCGATCTGGGCCCCCAGGCCTTCCCCGGCCTCCTGTAAAATAGCTTCCAACAGAGTGATTTCCTGGCCGTCCCGTTCCACTCGGGCGGCGATTTCCGGACCGCCGTTGTGCAACCACAGGGAAACCCCCTGCTGTCCCAGCTGGGCGGCCAGGCTCCGGCAGGCGGCGGCAAACTCCAGATATCCAGGCCCCAACGCGCTCTGAGGGCAGTTGACCACAAAGGTGTCGATGGAGGTGTTTTTTGCCAGCTCCAGCAGCTGGTCCCCCAGGGAGTCCAGCTCCCGGGCAAACACATGACAGGAACTGAGTTTCAGTCCCAGTTGATTCATTTCCTCTTCAAAGGCGGGAACCTCCTCCGGTTTCCAAAGCCGCTGCCACAGGGAGGAAGGGTAGTCTTCTTCCCGGCCGAAAATGACGCAGGGTTCCACCTGGCCATAGCCCATGGACTCCAGCCGCACCAGGAATCCCTTGGGATCCCGCCGGAATTCCGGCAGGCAGCCAAAAATCTGTACGCCGTATTTCACAGTATTCCAACTCCTTTTTCCCCCAAAAAATTGCGCATTCCGCATACAAAACCAGTATAGCATACGTGGAATCGGGAAGCAAGGAATCTCCCGGGCAAAACTTCGCCTCTCGGGCATAAAAAAAGGACCGCTGTCCGAAGGCAGCGGCCAAAGGTGTTATCGAGGCTGGGGCGTAGGAGAGGCCTCCTCCCAGGAGCTCTCATCGGGATCCATCATGGATTCCATGGCAGAGCCTACCCGGCTGCCAGCTTCCTCCATTCCGCTCTCAATGCGGGAAACGGTTTCCCCGGCGCCGCTCTCCACTCGGGAGACGGTGCTGGAAACATCTTTTTTCGCCTCTTCCCCGCAGCCTGCCAACAGCAGGGCCAGGGAAGCGGCAAGAGCCAAGGCGCAAAGTTTATTTCGCAACATAATGAAAGGTTCCTTTCCTGGTTTTTCGCCGGGAATCCCGGTGCTGCCTATAGCCTTTCACAATCCGGGGCCGTCTATGCGTTCCGGGCCGTCATTGCAAAAATTTTTTCAAAATGATAGAATACCTTAAGAAACTTGTAAGGACGTGACTTTAATATGATAATGACAGTGACCCTCAACCCGGCCCTGGACTATCTTATCTCCCTGGAAACCCTGGAGCAGGGGGCAATCCAGCGGTTTTCCCAGAGTGCCTTTGCCCCGGGAGGCAAAGGGGTCAATGTGTCCCTGCTGCTCAGTTCTCTGGGCGTGGAAAACAGGGCTTTGGGCGTGGCTGCTGGTTTTTCCGGCCGGGAGATCTGCCGCCTGCTGGAGGCCCAGGGATGTCCTACGGATTTTGTGCTGCTGGAAAAGGGAACGTCCCGCATCAACGTGAAAGTGCGTACGCCTCAGGGAGAGGAAACCGACTTAAACGGGGAAGGACCTCAGATCCCGCCTGAGGGGGTGGACCGGCTGCTGGAAAAGCTGGAAACCCTGGAACCAGGGGATTTCCTGGTGCTGGCGGGAAGCCTTCCTCCGGGGTTGCCGGAAGGGGCCTATCCCCGGATCCTGGAAACCGCCCGGCGCCGGGGTGCCCGGTTGGTGGTGGACACCACCGGAGACGCCCTGTTGGCAGCGCTGCCCTACCGACCTTTCCTGATCAAGCCCAACGCTGAGGAATTGGGCCAACTGTTCGGCGTGGAAATTGCCGATGTGGGGGCTGCCAAAGAATATGGCTTGCAGCTTCAGCGGATGGGCGCTCGTAACGTGGTGGTGTCTATGGGAGAACGGGGAGCCCTGCTTCTGGAGGAGGGAGGCCGGAGCCTCTACTGTCACGGAGTCCGGGGACGAACCGTATCCACTGTGGGGGCGGGAGATTCTCTGGTGGCCGGTTTCCTGTTCGGCTACCTGCTCCACGGCACTGCCGAGGGAGGCCTGAGATGGGGCGTAGCCGCCGGTGCCGCTACGGCGTTCCGGGAAGGCATCGCCACGGGAGATCAGGTGAAAGCCCAATTTCCGGCGGTGGAAAATCCCCATCCCGTGTGAGCGGCACAGCCAGTTTCTGGCCCTGGAGGGAAAAGGCCTGAAAACTCCTTTTACCGCCCCAGAATTCAGTTGACACCGGACTGTGTTCCAAAGTACAATGATAAAGAACTTATTTTTTAGAGAATTTGCCCTGAAAGGATGGGAGGAGACTTATGGATCAGAAAGGGAATCGTCCTTTGCAGGAGGAGCTGCACTCCTCCCAGGTTTACAGGACGCTGACCGGTTCGGGGATCCCTCTGGCGGGGAAAATCGCCCAAGGGTTGGGAAAAGCGGCCCAGGGGATAGATCAGGCCATCGGCAACTTTTCTCAGCCGGGAAACCAGGGGACAGGCCATCCTTACCGTCCCTCTCAGCCGGGGAACGGGACCGGACAAACCCAGGCTCCCCCCCAAGGGACAGGCGGTCAGGCGCCCCAGTGGCGGGCACCCCAAGGAACCCCTTACCAGGCTCAATCCAATTCCCGGCAGCAGGGAACGCCTCCCCAGAATAACGGCGCTCAAACCGGGAACGGCTATTATCATTACAGCTATCAAACCAAGGGACAGGCGGTGCCTCCTCAGGGATACCAGCCGCCTCGGCCTCAGCAACCGCCCAGGCAGGCTCAACCCCGCCAGAGGCAAACCCAGCAGGCCAAGGCCCGGCAGCCTCAGCCCCAACAGACCCGGCGGACACCTCCTGCCTACTCTCAGGCGCCTGGAACCCCTCAGCCGCCCATGAAGCTGGTACACACCGGCAGCCCTGCCAAGTTTTACATCACCGGAGCTGCGGCAGTGATCTACGCCCTGACGGCCCCCCTTTACGAGCCGGTCCACTTTGGAATTTTCGCCCTGGTGCTGGTGTTGGTGTTCCTGGTTTCCGGTGCCCTTTTTAAGGGCAAAAAGCGGTTTGTGCCGGTAGAGCAGGAAAAGCCCAAGGAAGAACCCAAAAAGGAACCCCGCAAGGAGCCGGAAAAGGAGGAGAAATCCCACACCGGCAACCCGGAGGTGGACAAGATCATCGACGAGGGCCGGGAGTACCTGCGAAAGCTTCGGGAGGCGGACGATGCCATTCCCGAGGAAACCCTTTCAGCGGACATTGTCCGGATGGAACGGGCGTCGGCGGATATTTTCCGATATATTTCCGATCATCCGGAAAAAGCCCCCCAAATTCGGAAATTCATGAGTTATTACCTGCCCACCACCCTGAAGCTGCTGGGCAGCTATCAGCGGCTATCCCAGCAATCGGTCAAGGGTGAGAACATCACCTCTACCATGTTCAATATTGCGGGAATGATGCATACGGTGGCAGATGCCTTTGAAAAACAACTGGACGCCCTCTTTACAGAGGAAGCCATGGATATTTCCGCGGATATCACCGTGTTTGAAACCCTGTTGAAGCAGGAGGGCTTTGTGGAAGAGGAAACGGAGCCCGGCAACGGGAACAAAACCTAAAAGTTTTTGGTCCAGCTTTTTTCAAAAATCTGGTGGAGTTTGAGGCAAAGCCTCAAGATCTTTCCCAAGGCGCAGGCGGGAAAAAAGCTCCCCGGAACGCGGTCCGGACGCGCCCAAAGGGCGCTAGGGCAAATCCCGCGCAAACCGGGAAAAGCCCCGCCTAAGCCGGGAATTCTCCCGCCCAAGCCCCGGAAAACGATTCCTGTTCGACGATTTAGAATCAATCAAGGAGGTCAGAACCATGCCCGACGAGATGAAATTGACCCTGGAAGCCCAGGAGCCCCAGACCCCTTCCCTTACGCTGGAAGGGGTGGAGACCCCCAGCCTGACCTTGACCCCGGAGGAGGCGCCCGCTTCCCAAAAGCCCAAGGAGGAGGAGATTTCCTCGTTGGACGAAAGTGTTCTGTCTCCGGAAGAGCGGAAGGTGGTAGACGATTTTGCGGAAAAGATCGATCTGACCAATTCCACCTTGGTGCTCCAGTACGGTTCGGCTGCCCAGAAGAAAATCGCTTCCTTCTCGGATACCACCCTGAACAATGTGCGCACCAAGGATTTGGGAGAAGTGGGGGAGCAGATTTCCAACCTGGTGGTGGAGCTGAAGGGATTTGACCTTCAGGAAGAGGAGAAAAAGGGATTCTTCGGATTCTTCAAAAATACAGGGAATAAGATCACCGCCATGAAAGCACGGTATGACAGCGCGGAGCAGAATGTGAACAAGATCGCAGGCGCTCTGGAGGCCCACCAGGTCCAGCTGCTGAAGGACATTGTCATGCTGGACAAGCTCTATGAGATGAACCTTTCCTATCACAAGGAACTGTCCATGTACATTATCGCCGGGAAAAAGAAGCTGCAAAAGGAGCGGGCCACCACCTTGGTCAACCTGCAAAACAAGGCCCGGCAAACGGGTTTGGCGGAGGATGCCCAGGCGGCCAATGACTACGCCCAGCAGTGCGACAACTTTGAGAAAAAGCTCCACGACCTGGAGCTGACCCGGATGGTCAGCGTGCAGATGTCACCCCAGATCCGGCTGGTGCAGAACAACGATAAACTCATGTCCGACAAGATCCAGTCCACTTTGGTGAACACCATTCCTCTGTGGAAGAGCCAGATGGTGCTGGCTCTGGGATTGGCCCATTCGGAGCAGGCGGTCAAGGCTCAGCGGGAAGTTTCCAATATGACCAACGAGCTGCTGCGGAAGAACGCCGAACGGCTGAAGATGAGCACCATCGAAACCGCCCGGGAATCTGAGCGGGGCGTGGTGGATATGGAAACCCTGCGGCAGACCAACCAGTCCTTGATCCAGACCCTGGACGAGGTAGTAAAGATCCAGGACGAAGGCAGAGCCCGGCGCCGTGCCGCGGAAGCGGAGATCGGCCGGCTGGAGGGAGAACTGAAACAAAAGCTGCTGGACATTCACACCTGAGAAAGCATGAGAGGCTGTCCCCCGTCGCCCATTGGGGGCGGGAGGCAGCTTTTTCCATTCGGAGGGAGGTTTGGAACCATTGAAAAAGAGAAATTTAGTTGGGATCTGTGTCATGGTGGTGCTGATCCTCCTGGCGATCCCCCTGGGCGTGCACCATTCCCTGTCAGCTTTGCGGGAAGAAGCGGAGCTCACCTATTATTACGACAAGACAGGGTATGCTATCTACGAGGGGATTGAGACGCGGGAAGGGGCGGCTAACAACCTGATAACAGTGGCCAGACGGTACAAGGAGGCCAATCCCCAGCTTTCGGAAAAGATTGACGACCTGGAATATGCCGTGCGACTGTCTCAAAATTCCTATGATGATTTCGCGGAGGAAGCGGAAGCCAACCTTTTGATGGGACAGGCTGCTCAGGCCCTCTATGAGGAATTGAAGAACACGGAGCTTTCCCAGGAGGACGCCAAATACCCGGATGAGCTCATTGCCCAGATGGAGTCGGAGCAGGACAAGATCCAGCGCTCCAGCTACAACGAGGACGCCCGGGAGTTCAACGCCCGGCTGGAGAAGTTTCCAGTGAATTTTTTGCGGTATGTGGCCGATGTGAAGCCTTTGGCCACCTTCGATGAAAATGCCTGATATTGGGAAAGGAGGCCTCCCCATGAAGGTGGGAAGCCCTGTGAAAAAGTGTGGAAAAAGGATGGTGGCCCTGGGGATTTCCCTGGTGCTTGCCGTGGCGTTAGCCCTGCCGGTGTGGGCCCGGGTGCCCGACCGGCCGGAAAACCAGTATGTACTGGACAGCGCCGATGTTCTGTCTCAGGAGACGGAGCAGGAGATCATTTCGGAGAACCAGAAGCTCTTTGAGGAAACCGGCGCCCAGATAGTGGTGGTGGCGGTGGATTTTCTGGATGGGGAATCCATCGACGACTACGCCTATACCCTGTTCAATTCCTGGGGCATTGGCTCCGTGGAACGGAACAACGGGCTGTTGCTGCTCCTGGCCATCGGGGAGGATAACTATTATGCCCAGCCTGGGTACGGCATCGAGGATTATTTTGACGGCGCCAAGCTTCAGGATATGCTGAACCAGTACCTGGAGCCGGATTTTGACGCCAAGGATTACGACGCGGGGGTCCGGAAGCTTTTCCAGGCCGCCCTGTCCGACATGGAGACCTACTACGCCAACTACAGCGACGAATATACGTCCAACCAGGAACCCAACTACAATGACGATTCCTACTACCAGTACGAGCCCTCTCTGGGGGATCGGTTCCGGTGGTTCCTGCAAGGCCTCTTTGGAAATGTGTTCCGAATCCTGATCGTGGTTGTGGTGTTCGTGTTGCTGTTCTCCCTCATCCGCGGCATGGGGGGCAGAGGCGGCCCCCGAGGCGGAGGCGGCGGTGGAGGCGGCTTCTGGTCCGGGCTGTTCCTGGGAAATCTGCTGGGCAGCTCCCGGCGCAGAGGGGGATGGCGTCCGCCCCCGCCCCCCGGCGGATTTGGTCCCCGTCCTCCCAGAGGCGGCGGTGGATTTGGCGGCTTCCACGGAGGTGGAGGCGGCGGCTTTGGAGGAGGCTCCCGAGGCGGCGGAGGTGGCTTCCATGGCGGAGGCGGCAGCCGCGGTGGCGGTGCAGGCCGCAGATGACAGAGAAAATCCTAGGAGGAACCCATGAAACAGTACTTTCTCTTTGACTTGGACGGAACGGTGGCGGATAACGGGGAAGGCATTTTCCGTTCTGCCCAGTACGCCCTGGATGCCTTTGGAATTCACGGGGAATCCCAGGAAAATCTCCGGCGTTTTGTGGGTCCGCCTTTGGACCAGTCCTTTATGGAGTTTTATGGATTTTCCCGGGAGCAGGCCTTGGAAGCCGTGAAAAAATACCGGGAGCGGTACCATGTGAAAGGGGTTCTGGAAAACCATCTGTACCCGGGGATCCCGGAGTGTTTGGAGCGGTTGTCCCAAGTGGGGCAGGTGTGTCTTGCCACCTCCAAGCCTCAGGTTTTTGCCCGGAAGATCCTGGAGATGAACGGGATCCTGCCCTTGTTTTCCCAGGTGGTGGGAGCGGAGCTGGACGGCACCCGCACGGATAAGGCCCAGGTGATCGCCGCGGTGCTGGAATTTTTGGGGAATCCCCCCAAGGACCAGGTGCTGATGATCGGCGACCGGAAGCACGATGTGCTGGGAGCCAAAGTTCAGGGGATTCAGTGCGTGGGAGTGGGCTACGGCTACGCCCCGCCGGGAGAGCTGGAGGCCGCTGGAGCCGACTATCTGGTGCCCACCGTGGAAGAACTGGAGCGGCTCTGTCTTCGGTTGGCTTCGTGAAAAGAAGAAACGGCCTGGGGAAATTGTGCCGTTTTTGGGAACCTTTGTAAGGAGGCGTTTTCTGTGGAAGGGAAGAAGAACAAGGTCCTGGTTGTGGTGGACCTGCAAAACGATTTTGTGTCCGGAGCTTTGGGCACGCCGGAGGCCCAGGCCATTGTACCCAAGGTGGTGGAAAAAATCCGGGAATTTCCGGGAGACGTATACTTTACCCAGGACACCCATGGGGAGGATTACCTGGACACCCAGGAAGGTCGGCTGCTTCCGGTGAAGCACTGTATTCGGGGCACCTGGGGATGGCAGCTGGCGGAGCCGGTGGAAGAGGTGCGCCGCAGCACACCCCTGGAGAAGGACACCTTCGGCAGCAGGGGTTTGGGAGATGTACTCCGGGCCCGGGATCGTTACGACGGAGGGGTGGAAGAAATCTGCCTGGTGGGATTGTGCACGGATATCTGCGTGATCTCCAACGCCTTGCTGCTCAAGGCATTTTTGCCGGAAACCAAGATCACCGTGGATGCTTCCTGCTGCGCGGGAGTCACCCCTGAGAGCCACCAACGGGCCCTGGATGCCATGGCAGCCTGCCAGGTGGAAATTCAAAACGGGGAAAAATAAAAATATTCCTCTTTCGGGAAGATGAACCGTCCTTTGGCCAAGCCAGAGGGCGGCTTTTTTTGCGGAAAAGGCATTGACTTGATTTTGTATTGATATTATAATGATATCAAATCAAAATCCCAAAGGAGGGGTTGTTTCATGGAAAACCAAGAGAAACTGGTCAATCGGTACACCGAAAAACCGGTGAAGACCCTGAACGGCTTTGCCATGTTGTTTGTGGTGTTGTTGCTGTTGGTGGCAAGCATAGCCGCTTTGGTGTGCGGTCCGGTGTTTCTGTCTGGGACCAATGTGCCCGGAATGGTAACGCTGCTGGTTTTGGGAGTTCTGGTGCTGGTGCTGGACTTTTTCCTTATGGCGGGGCTGAAGATACTCAATCCCAACGAGGCATTGGTATTCACCCTGTTCGGCAAGTATCACGGAACCTTGAAAAAGGACGGTTTTTTCTGGGTGAACCCCTTCTGTGAGGGGATCAATCCCGGAGCATCTCCCGCCTCCATGACCACCGTTAACGGCTCCACCAGCGTGAGCCTGGGGGGCAGCCGGAAGATTTCTTTGAAGACCATGACCCTGAACAACGAGAAGCAGACCGTCAACGACGAGCGGGGCAATCCCATCATCATCGGGACCATTGTGATCTGGCGGATTGTGGACACCACCAAGGCGGTGTTCAACGTGCAGAACTACCGGACCTTCCTGTCCACCCAGTGCGATTCCGCCACCCGGAACATTGCCCGGATGTACCCCTACGACCTGCTGGAGGAAAACAGCAGCAACGAGAAGACCCTCCGGGGCAGCAGCCAGGAGATTGCCGACATGATGAAGCAGGATCTCCAGGACCGGGTGGCCATAGCGGGCCTGGAAGTGCTGGAGGTGCGGATCACCCACCTGTCCTACGCTCCGGAAATTGCCGCTGCCATGCTTCAGCGCCAGCAGGCGGAAGCCATTGTGGCGGCCCGGAAGAAGATTGTGGAAGGAGCTGTGGGCATGGTGGAAATGGCTCTGGCTCAGCTGGGAGAGAACCAGATTGTGGAGCTGGACGAAGAGCGGAAGGCTGCCATGGTCAGCAACTTGCTGGTGGTCCTTTGCGGAAATAAGGATGCCCAACCCGTAGTCAACAGCGGGTCCCTCTATTGATTGCCATGGAGCAGAGGGAAAAAGACAAAAAGCAAATTCTGCTGCGGATCTCCCCCAGCCTGTGGAAAGAGCTGGCCGCCTGGGCGGAGGACGATTTTCGTTCCATCAACGGGCAGATTGAGTACCTGTTGACCGAGTGTGTCCGCAAGCGGAAAAAGGGAAAGAAAGAGGAGTGATGGGGAGGCCCGGAATGGAACCCTCCCCAAAACGAAACCGGCGTCTTGGAAAGCCCCAAAACGGGGATCCAAGGCGCCGGTTTTTGCCGGTGATAGGGATAACGCTTCTACCCCAACGAGAAAACGTCAAGGGGTTATGCTTTCTGGGGAGTTGCCGCAGGAGCAGGGGCAGAGATTCTGCGCCGCCAGGACTTGCTGAAATACCGGGCTATGAAGCAGACGCTCCGGCATACCCAGTCGGCGGCCATACCATACCAGACGCCCTGGAGTCCCAACCCCAGGCTGCCGCCCAGCAGGTAGCTGAGGCCTACCCGGAAGATCCACATGGAAACCACGCTGACGATCATGGTATACTTTACGTCTCCCGTAGCCCGGAATACATTGGGGAACATAAAGGCGGAGGGCCAGGGGCAGGAGCTGACCACCGCGCTGAACAGCAGCACCCAGGTGGCCAAACTTCTGGTTTCTTCCGTGAGCTGGTAGAGCTGGAGGAACAGAGGAATAGCCAAGGTAAATGCCAGGTTCAGGAGAATGTTGAAAGCGAAAGCCATGGCCAGCAGCCGGGTGGCATAGTATCGGATCTGTTTGGATTCTCCGGCTCCGTAGCACCGGGAGATGATGGGGACGGAAGCCATGCCGATGGCCATGCCGGGCAGAATCTGGAACACGCCGATGGCGTTGCCCACAGCATTGGCGGTGATGGCCACGGTGCCAAAGGAGGAAATCAGGCTGACCACAATGATCTTGCCGAACTGGAACATGGCATTTTCCACACCGTTGGGAATGCCGATACCCAAGATTCTCCCCACGGTGTGGAGCTGAAGCCGGAAGGAGAAGGGACGGGAGAAATGGAGCAGGTACTTGGGCCGGCGGAGCAGGGCAAGCACCACCACCGCCGCCACCATCCGGGAAACCAGGGTGGGAATGGCCGCCCCTTCGATCTTCATGTGGAAGCCGAAAATCAACAGGGCATTGCCGCCGATGTTCAGAGCGTTCATCAAAAAGGAGATGAGCATAGGGGTCCGTGAGTCGGCCATGGTGCGGAAAATGGCCGCGCCTCCGTTATACAGGGCGATAAAGGGAATGGAGAACAGGGTGATGGTGAAGTAGGTTTGGGCGTAGCCCATGACCTCCTGGGTAATGGTGCCGAAGACCGTGCTCAGCAGCAGGTTCCGCAGGAAGAACAGGGCGGCTGTCACCACGGCGGAGATCAGGAAAATCAAAATCACCAACTGATCGGCTACCCGGCAGGCTTTCTTCACATTCTGGGCGCCCAAATATTGGCCTGCCACCACGGCGCCGCCGGTAGCCAGGGCTGCGAACAGGTTGATGAGCAGCACGCTGATGGAGTCCACCAGGGATACGGCAGACACGGCTGCCTCGCCCACCCCGGCCACCATCACCGAGTCGGCCATTCCCACAAACATGGCCAGAAACTGTTCTGCCACCAAGGGCAGAATAATGCGAATCACGTCACGGCGGCTGAACAAAAGTCCTTCCGGTGCTTTATGCACAGTAACCCCTCCCAAAAATTTTACTCGTTTCTTGGGACTATTGTACTCTTTTGGCAAAAACACGTCAAGCGGATGTTAAATTCTTGGAAAGAGAACCGGCGATTTCCCCGCTTGCGAGGGGAGAGAGGAACGGGTATAATGAGGATAGAAAGCAGCCGAAGCCACGGCGAAAGGAGGAGTTTGATGGCACGGGAAGCATTTTTCACAGCCGTCCCCCATCCCCATGGGGTGACGGAGATCACCGACCTTTCGGGGGTCCACTGTTTCCTGGTGGAAGGGCAGGAGAAAGCCCTGCTGATCGACACCATGACGGGCCTGCGGGGGTTGAAGGAGTTTGTAGCGGGGCTGACGGATTTGCCCGTGGAGGTGGCCCTGACCCACGGTCATATGGATCACTGCGGCGGAGTGTACGAATGGGAAAGCTGCCTGATCCATCCCCTGGACATGCCCCAGCTGCAGGGGGAAACCTTGTCCACCCGGCAGAACTATGTGCGGGGCCAATTGGAACTGATGGGCGCCCGGGATTTCCCCGGTCCTGAGGACTTTGTGCCTGACGGGCCAGTGGAATGCCGTCCCCTGGAGGGAGGAGAACGGCTGGACCTGGGAGGCAGGGTGCTGGAAGTGCTCCCTGTGCCGGGTCACACCCGGGGATCCCTGTGCTATCTGGATCCTGCCACCGGAGATTTCTTTGCCGGGGACGCCTGCAACAACAACACCCTGCTGCTCATGGATCACTCTGCCACGGTGGGGGAATATCTGGATGCCCTGCTGAAACTCAAGGAACGGCTGGGAGAGGGGGAGACCTTTTACCTGTTTCACGGCCCCACCCCGGTGGACAAGTCCTGTGTGGAGGACAACATCCAGTGCTGCCGGGAGATTCTGGCAGGTACCGACGACAGGATTCCCGTGGCATTTCTGGGACGGGAAGGGTATTTGGCCAAGGAGCGGATTCCCGGCACCATCCAGCGAAAGGACGGGAAATTTGGCAATATCATGTACACCATGGACCATGTGCGATAAAGAAAAGCGGGCGGATGGAATCTTCCCCAAAAGAAAGTTCTGTCAAAATGTCCGGAAACGAAATTCGGGGCTTTCCAAGAGACAGGAATGGTAGTATAATGACCATGTTTTTGCCGATAACATCAACCACAGGGGAAGCTGACCCCCAGAGGCAGTTCCCCGCAGCATAAAGATGGGAAGTGATTTCATGGATTTTACCGCGAAGGATTTTATGAATTTTATCCCCAAGAGAGTCCAGGTCATCTGCAACCAGCTGCAGCAGGCGGTGGAGGGGCACAAAGTGGCCCTGACCCACTGGCAGAAAAAGGACGGCCTGTTCTTCCGGCCGGAGGAAGCAGATAAGTCTGCCACTCCTTGGGAAGCCTTTGACAGTGCCACCATGCACTGGTATGGCCCCGACAAGCACTACTGGTTCCGGACCCAGTTCACCATGCCCCAGGAATACGAGGGCAAGACGGTGCGGCTGTGGCTGTCCACTCAGCTGGAAAGCGGCGACGACGGCCGCAATCCCCAGTTCCTGCTGTTTGTAAACGGTCAGGTAACTCAGGGGCTGGACATCAACCATCGGGACGTGTTGCTCACGGAACATGCCCGGGCGGGAGAGACCTATCAGCTGGACCTGCAGGCCTACACCGGGGTGCTCCACCACGAGTTCCGGCTGTCTGGCACTTTGGTGGAAGTGGATCGGGAAGTAGAAGGCCTCTACTACGATTTGCAGGTACCCATCTGGGCTTTCCCCCGGATGCGGGAAATGAAGCTGCCCACCTATCCCATGGAGAAGGTGCTCAACGACGCGGTGAACATGGTGGATCTGCGGCAGGTGCCCTCTCAGGCGTTTTCCGATTCGGTCCGGGAAGCCCGGGCTTATTTGAAGAAAGCCCTCTATGAGGACCTGGCTGGCCACGACGATGCCATTGCCACCTGCATCGGCCACACCCATATCGACGTGGCCTGGCTGTGGACCGTGTCCCAGACCCGGGAGAAAGCGGCACGAAGCTTCTCCACGGTGCTCAAGCTCATGGATGAATATCCGGAGTACAAGTTTATGTCCAGTCAGCCCCAGCTGTATGTGTACCTGAAGGAACGGTATCCCGAGGTGTATGCCCAGATCAAGCGCCGGGTGGAGGAAGGCCGCTGGGAGCCCGAAGGCGGCATGTGGCTGGAAGCCGACTGCAACCTGACCTCCGGGGAATCTCTGGTGCGTCAGTTCCTGTACGGCAAGCGGTTCTTCAAGGAAGAGTTCGGAGTGGACAGCAAGATTCTCTGGCTGCCCGACGTGTTCGGCTATTCCGGAGCCCTGCCCCAGATCATGAAAAAGTGCGGCGTGGATTACTTTATGACCACCAAGCTTTCCTGGAACCAGGTCAATGAAATTCCCGCGGACACCCTTCGGTGGCGGGGCATTGACGGCACCGAGGTGCTGACCCACTTTATCACCACCCTGGGCATTGGCCAGCCTGCGGCCAACTTCTTTACCACCTACAACGGCATGCTTCATCCCGATGCGGTGTTGGGTGCCTGGGAGCGGTATCAGAATAAGGACCTGAACAAGGATGTGCTCATCGCCTACGGCTACGGAGACGGCGGCGGCGGACCCACTCGGGAGATGCTGGAGACCCATACCCGCATGGAGACCGGTCTCATGGGCCTGCCCAAGACCCGCCAGGAATTTGCCGGGAAGTACTTTCAGGAGTTGGAAGACCGGGTGTGGGACGATCCCCGGCTGCCCGTGTGGGAAGGAGAATTTTACTTCGAGTACCATCGTGGCACCTATACCTCTATGGCCCGGAACAAGCGGGGCAACCGGAAGAGCGAGTTCCTGCTGATGAACTTGGAGCTGCTGTCCGTTTTGGCTGGGGACAAGGTGGCCTATCCGGCAGAAGCCCTGGAACGGCTGTGGAAGAACGTGCTGCTTAACCAGTTCCACGATATCCTGCCCGGATCCGCCATCAAAGAGGTCTATGACCAGACCAAGGTGGAGTATGAGCAGATTGCCAAGGAGGGCGGCGCCCTGCTGGATCAGCGGTACCAGAGTCTGGTTCAGGACGCTCCTCAGTCCGTGACTCTCTTCAACACCACCGGCTTTGCCCGGAACGACGTGGTATCCCTGGGCCAGGTGGACGCCACCGCTCTGGAGGATGGGGAAGGAAACCGGTATCCCGTCCAGCAGACCGAAGAGGGCGCTGTGGCCTATGTAAAGGGTCTGCCCTCCAAGGGCTGGAAGACCTTCAAGACGGTTCAGGAGAATCCGGCAGAGTCCCCCTTTATCCTGGAAGAAAACCGGTTGGAGACCCCCTTCTACACGGTGGAGCTGGCAGAGGACGGATCCCTGGCACGGCTCTACGACAAGGAAAATCACCGGGAAGTGTTCCAGCCCGGTGCCCAGGGCAACGCTCTGGTGGCCTTCGAAGACAAGCCCATGAACTTCGACAACTGGGATGTGGACTCCTATTATAAGGAGAAATCCTGGCCTCTGGAGGATCTGGCTTCTCTGCGTTGGACGGAACTGGGACCCGTGCGTGCCACGTTGGAGGTGGAGCGCCGTTACAGCGCTTCTTTCCTGCGGCAGAAGATCCACTTCTACGCAGGCAGCCGCCGCATCGACTTTGACACCTACGTGGATTGGCATGAGGACCAGCAGCTGTTGAAGGTCCAGTTCCCCCTGCTGATTCACGGGGACGAAGCTTCCTTCGATATCCAGTTCGGCAACGTGACCCGGAAGGTCCACAAGAATACCAGCTGGGAGAAGGCCCGGTTTGAAAGCTGCGGCCAGCGCTGGGCAGACCTGTCTGAAGGCCGGTACGGCGTCAGCCTGCTCAACGACTGCAAGTATGGCCATTCCGTGGAGAACGGTGTGCTTTCCCTGTCCCTGATCAAATGCGGCCGGGAACCCAATCCCCAGGCGGACCGGGAAGAGCATGTGTTCACCTACGCCCTATATCCCCACAAGGGCGGATGGCGGGAAGGCGGCACCCAGCAGGAAGCCATCTTCCTGAACCTGCCCGTTCACGCGGTGGCAGGCCAGGGCGTCCAGGAAACCTACAGCCTGGTGTCCACCAGCTGCCCCCATGTGACTTTGGAGACGGTGAAGGCGGCGGAAGACGGAGACGGGATCATCCTGCGGATGTACGAGCATGAAAATGCCCGGGGCCCTGTGGACCTCACCTTTGGCCGGCCTCTGGCAAAGGTGGAGGAATGCGACCTGCTGGAGAATGTCCAGTCCCAGGTGGCGGTGGACGGCGCCTGCTGCACCGTGGAAACCCTTCCCTATGAGATCAAGACTCTCCGTATCCACTTTGCCTGAGAAGCTCCGGGTTTCCAAACAGTATTCCCAAACCCGGAAACCCCTGTTGCCCAGCTATAGCTGGAGAAGGAGGTTGAATCCATGTTTCTGTTTAACCCTTGGACCGAGTTGGAAATCACTCGGGAAGCGGACCGGTATGCCCGCCTGATTCGGATTCTGGAAGAAGCCAACCTGCCCTATAAGGAGGCGGTCCAGCACTTGGGCCACGAAAACCGCCGGGGCGGAAGGATCGGTGGCTTGGGGGAAAATCCCCGGTACACCATCCTGTACCAGGTCTTTGTGCGCAAGAAGGACCTGGAGCAAGCCCAATATCTGGTGCGAACCCAGATGGCAAAATCTTCCCAGAAATGACAGTGTCAGGGATCTCCTGACAAAGTCTGTCCTGATCAGGATCACTCAGGGCTTTGAACTAATAAAGAAACTTTTTGCGGCTAACAGGCTTTGGTCTGTTGGCCGCATTTTTTACAGAGCACATATTCCTGGGAGGGATCTAATTTACCTAATTTTATGTTATATTGATAGTGATATGTAAAGAAGAAGTGTTTTTTCCGTCTCTATTAGTAGAGGAAAGGGGGAGCTGGAGTTGGAGGATGAACGGATTGTGCAGATGTATTGGGATCGCTGCGACAGGGCCATTACCTGTTCCCAGGAGAAGTATGGAAGCTTCTGCTTTGGGCTTTCCTATGGGATTTTAAAGAATCGGGAGGACAGCGAGGAGTGCGTCAACGACACTTGGCTGCGGGCCTGGAACTCGATTCCGCCTCAGCGGCCGCGGCTTTTGGCCATGTACTTTGCAAAAATTGTACGCCGCCTTTCCTTTGACCGATGGCGGGCAGAGCACGCCCAGAAGCGGGGCGGGGGAGAGCTGACGCTGGTGTTGGAGGAGCTCTCCCAATGCATCCCCGGGGAAACGGAAACAGAGGACCTGGCCATAGCCGGGGAACTTGCGAAAACGATCCAGAGGTTTCTGGAAAGCTTGCCCCGGCGGGAACGGGGTCTGTTTTTGCGGCGGTACTTTTTCACGGAGACCCTGGAGGAGTCAGGAAAGCGGCTGGGGATCAGTGCCGGCCACGCCGGGGTGATTTTACACAGAGTAAGAGACAAGCTGAGAAACGCATTGGAAAAGGAGGGGTATCTATGAATCGAAAAGATCTGTATCGGGCCATTGGAGAAACAGAGGAATCCCTGCTGCAGGAAAGCCAGAAAAAAGCTTTTCCCAGAAAACCGGTGTGGGCGGGAGCGTTGGCCGCCTTGTTGGTGCTGACGGTGCTCTCTGTGGGAATTTTGCGGGGAGGCAGGGGAATGCCCCTGGGAACCACCGCTGCTGCCGCCCAGGTCCTTCGGGAGGCGGAGTATCCTCAGATGGTGGCCCATCCCTCTGCGGAACCGGTGGATATGACCCAAGAGGAATACGATGAATGGATGGAGCAGTTCAATTCCTGGCAGGATTCCCTGTCCCAGCAAAGGGAACAGGGACAGGTGGATACCCAGTCTCTGACGCCCTTTTTTACCGGGTCTTTGAGCACCTACCTGGGAAATGCCCAGGGAGAGAACAGGACCATTTCCCCCTTGAATTTGTACATGGCTTTGGCCATGGTGGCGGAGATGACCCAAGGGGAAACCCAGCAGCAGATCCTGGACCTGTTGGGAGCGGAAAGCCTGGAGGCGCTGGAAACCCAGGCCCACGGCTTGTGGAACGGCGCTTATCGGGACGACGGCGTAGCCACCACGGTGCTGGCCTCTTCCCTGTGGTTGGACAGCCGGGTTTCCTACCGGGAGGAACTGCTAGACCGTTTGGCCGATACTTTGTACGCTTCCACGTTCCAGGGAACCATGGGATCGGAAAGCCTAAACCAGCTGGCGGGGGATTGGCTGAATCAGCAGACCGGAGGGATTCTGGAGGATCAAGCCAAAAGTCTGTCCTTTGACCCGGAAACGGTCCTGGGCCTGATTACCACCCTTCGGTATCAGGCAAAATGGGCGGATCCCTTTTCTCCGGAGTCTACCTCTCCGGAAACCTTCCATGGGGTCCAAAAGGATGTGACCGTGGACTTTATGTACAAGAGTTCACCCGACCGATACTATTGGGGAGAACAGTTTGGGGCGGTGTGCCTGGGGATGAATAACAGAGGGGATTTGATGTGGCTTCTGCTGCCGGATGAAGGAGTCACCCCGGAACAGCTGGCCCAGGATCCGGAAGTGACCCAGCTGCTCCTGACCCAAAACGCGTGGGCGGAGTGGAAGCAAAATCGGGAAGTGATTGTCCACCTTTCCATGCCCAAGTTCGATATAGAATCCCAGATAGACCTGCTGCCAGGTCTGGCGGAGATGGGGATCACCCAGGCCCTGAAACTGGAAACGGCAGATTTCTCTCCGTTATTGGAGGGGGATAGTATGCGGGCCTGCCTGAGCAGCGCCAAGCATGGGGTGCGGGTGATGGTGGATGAGGAAGGCGTAACGGCGGCTGCCTTTACCTCCATACAAATGAGCGGCGCCGGGGCGCCTCCAGACCTGGAAATGGACTTTGTTCTGGACCGGCCCTTCTTGTTTGCCTTGACCAACCAGGAAGGACTCCCTTTGTTTGTGGGATGCGTCAATCAGCTTGAGTAATCTTTCGGTTTGTCAGCCGGTTCACAGGAAACCCATAGCTCCCCTGCAGGATAAATTTTGAAATTACCCCCGGACAGCTTTGGAATGTCCTGTCCGGGGGCGGTTTTTTGGAAACAAAAAAACCGCTCAGGACTCAAATCCTAAGCGGTTTTCTATGTGGTGGGGACAACAGGACTCGAACCTGTGACCTCCTACGTGTGAAGCAGGCGCACACTTTTTCAACAAAACCAGGGGGTGAATTACCATGCGAGAAAGCCGGAAATCAAGCAGAAAAAAGGCTGGAGAGAAGATTTCAAACCTTCCCTATATTGCTCCGGCAAAGGCAAGGCAATACAGCTACTTTGTGATTCCCCGAATGATAATCTGCGATCCTGCTTTTGCTGGAATAGACTGTGCAGCGAAGTTGATTTACAGTCTGATGTTAAGCCGGTTAGCACTTTCTGCGGAGAATTCAGAGGAATATACGGATGAACAAGGAAATTTGTTTATTGTCTACCCGGTAGAAGAAATTGGACAGACCTTGCAGCTCTCAAAGCCAACGGTGGTAAAAATGGTGAATCAACTGGAAAATGCTGGGTTGATTATCAAGAAGAGGCAGGGTCAAGGGAAACCTGCGCTGATCTATGTGATGGACTTTACAGCGGCAGTCGAAGAAAACTCCACCCCCAAAAAGAAATCAAAGAAAAATTCATCTCCGCAGCCCTTGCAGGATGATCCCCTGTATGACCGTAATATGCAAGGTTTCTCTCCGGAAGAGCCCCAGGATTTGAGGGAACCGTGTAGTTTGAGTCAACAGACCACGGAAAAACTGCGCGATGAGGATTTAGAAGAGCTGACAGAACAGGTAAAAGAGAACATTGAGTTTGAAGTTCTGGAAGAAAACAGAGGGAAGGAAGTTGCCAGGTCCGTACTTAATTTGATTATTTCAATCCTTACCAGAGCTGGGCCGATGTACATAGGCAGAAACCAGTATCCCGAAAGGCTTGTAAAGCAAAGATTTTCTCAGTTAACATACGAAGATGTGGACTACGCACTGGATAAACTTTATGAAACTCCAGGAGTTCGGAATCAGATAGCCTATCTCACGGCATTGCTGTTTCACGATGTGGGTGGAGGAAATCTTGAGGTTAACGCTATTCTGAAGCAAGAGGAAATACAATATCGCAGCCCAGAAAACCGGAACCAGTTCCGGTTTTTTTAATACCCAAAACCAAGATTTATATACCAGGAGGAAGAGACCATGACACCAAAGAAAATCGCAATCACCAATGAGAAAGGCGGCTGTGGCAAAACCACAACCGCAGTAAACGTGGCTGCCATTGTGGCTGAATATGGCCAGAGGGTATTGCTGGTAGACGCTGATTATCAAAGCTATGCCACAGCCTACTATGGACTGTATCAGCCAGAGAAAGTGGCCCTCTATCAAACGCTGTTTGAGGATGTGCCAGTAAAAGAAGCCATCAGCACTACCCCATATGGGGTAGATGTGCTAAGGTCCTCTTCGGCACTGAAGAAAGCAGAGGACAAGCTAGGGGCAATGCACATGGCCCATGAGTCCTACACTGGACTGTTGAGGAAGGCGCTGGAGCCCGTGGAAAACCAGTATGATATGATCCTGGTTGATTGCCCTCCCCAGAGCTATCGGCTGCTGGAAGTTATCCAGAGTTATGTTGACTACTTGATTGTGCCCATGATCCCAGACGAGTTTGCCCTGCACAGCTTGCGAATTAAGGCCGAAAATCTGATGCAGGTGCGCCGGACACTCAACCCCCGGCTCCAGATTTTAGGGGGCCTCATTGTGATGCAGGAAGGCAATGCCACCAAACGTGCGTACAGTGAAGCACTGCAAGGGCAAACTGTGGTGCCTTTTTTCCGCACAGCAATCCGCAAAAACATCACGTTAAGCCGGGCCATCAACGCTCATCAGCCCATCAATGTGTATGCCAAGAGCAGCAATGGCAATGAGGATTATCAAGCGCTGACAGAGGAAATCATGGGGAGGATTGCAAAATGAAAAAACTGAACCTTGGAACCATTCAATCTGGAATGAATACCTTGCAGGACACATTGAATCAGAACTCCAGTATTGGTTGGAGCGAACTGGTAGATGCAGACGCAATCGACTTTGCGGAGAAAAATAGCTATGCTGCCGAGGACACAGACGATACGATCCGGGAATTGGCAGACCAAATTGACGTGGCAGGGCTGTTAACTCCCCTGGGAGTAATCAAGGAAGGCGGCCGGTATCGGCTGTTTTCCGGTGAAAGGCGCTTCCGTGCCATCACCACCTATTTGCACTGGGAAAAAATTCCCTGCCAGGTGTTTGAAGGTGTGTCGCCCAACAAAGCTCAGTTGATGCTTCACATGGCCAATGGTGCCCGGGATTATACCCCATCCCGAAAGCTGGAGCTTTATGAAGAATATAACGACCTGCTGCGGAAGATGAAAGAGAACGGGGAATTTTCCGGCCCGATTCAAAAAGGCGTGGCAGAGTTACTGAATGTTTCCGACCGACAGGTCCGTACGTACCGCACTATGGCTGAGCAGCTTACACAGGAGGAAAAGAAAGCCGTATCTAGTGGAACTATGACGTTTGGAGAGGCCAAGGAAACAGCCGTAGAGAGAGCTGCTGAACAGAAAAGAGAAGAAAAAACCGGAACTGGTTCCGGTTCTGAGAAGCAGCGGGCAACGACTAAGAAAAGAAGCTCCTCAAAATCCTGGAGTAGGGACAAAATCACTCAGATCCGGCTCCCTGATCCAAACGATGATGACCCCCACCCAAGATTGATTTGTGACGGGTGGGGCATAAATTGTGGGGACTCTTTTAGTGCCTGGTTGCCGGATGGTAAGTGGCATGATATTACATTAGAAGTCCGATGGGAAACAGAAGGGCCGGAATGTTGGTATATATCGAATCCTGAGTACCGTGATATTTGTCCCATTGGCCTGTTTGTTAAAAGTAAGCTATAACACTGGAATCAGGTGAAATAGGAGGATAATTCCTGTTTCAACAAAGTTGCTGGAGTAAAAACGCCATAAGTGGTCACAGATAGGAGGACAATGTGGTGAAGGTAACAGGCGTAGATATTAAGCCCATTACAAAAGGAGATGGGTATTACAAGGCAGTGGCGACAATCTACCTTGGAAGTTATGCGGTGAATGGAATCTTGATTTCCGAGAAAGAGGGAAATGTGAAAATCCGATTTCCGTTTGTTGCACAAAAAGAGCGGCGGGATGGTCACAGAACATTTGCTTTTGCACCACTGTCGAAAGAAGCCAGAGAAGTGATCGAACGAGAAATCAGTATCGCCTATCATAAAAAGCTCCAAAAATGCTGATAAGCAAAATGCGTAGCATAAATCGTTGACAATCGTGATACAATATCATATAATGAAGGCAGGGAGGCTGGCGTTGAAATTGAAGTCGAATTATAAGGAGTGTGTTTGTATGAATTTCTATTCTGTTCGTGATTTGAGAACCACTCAAAAGGCGATCTGGGAAAATCTTGAGAAGGACGGAGAAGTAGTGATTACCAACAATGGCAAGCCTTCTGCCCTCCTGGTAGACATTGGTGATGGAGATCTGGAAGATACCTTAAAGGCCGTGCGTCAGGCGAGAGCCATGATGGCTTTTAACTCAATGCGCACGAAAGCCGCAGAAAAAGGCTATCTTAGCGATGAAGAAATTGAGGCTGAGATCGCAGCTGCACGACTGGAGGAATAAGGTGTATGTTGGTAGTTATTGATACCAATATTTTGGTTTCTGCGCTGTGGTCTAGGAACGGTACGCCTGCGAAAATATTAAGTCTGGTATTGAACGGGAAAATCGTTCCGTGTGTTGATTTCCGTATTTTGAGGGAATACCGGGCTGTATTGGAACGTCCAAAATTCGGATTTTCCAAACCAGAGATTGATACCCTGTTGGGATGGTTTGAGGATTATGGTTTCTCCGTGGTGGCGGAGCCATTGGATGAAGAGTTTTTGGATGAGGCGGACAAAAAGTTTTATGAAGTCGCAAAGCAATGCGGCGCAATTTTGATTACTGGAAACAGGAAACACTTCCCTCAAGATCCATGTGTTGTTGGAGCCGCAGAATTCCTGGAGTTCTATCAGGGAAAGTAAATGAAAGCTGTTCAAATTATTGACGAGTCATAAGGAGCGCCCTCTGAAAAGAGGGCGCTCTTTTTTCATCAAAAGAATTGCAATGGCAAGTAAGGAGGGAAAGCAATGGCAGCTCTGCGTGACGTTGTAAGAGATTATCAAGAGGAATTACGAGGCGGAATTGCCTGGGTGGTGTTCTGGCGGGAGGGAACCTCCTGGGATGGCCAGAGCGTTTACCTGGATGATGATGGCCTCCTTACGAAAGATGATCGTGTTGCTTTGACGGAGATCCTGCAAAAAGACGCTCATGCCGTAGCTCTCAATTCCTACTACTCCGGGCAAGTTACAGAGGACATGACCGTAGACGAGCTGACGGTCGGCGTAAGACATCATTACAGAAGAGGGAGCAATAGCCTTGCCGTGTTTTTCGAGGAACACAAGAATCTGATGCAAGACTTGTATGACAAAATTAGCGAGGAACAAAGTCAATATAAAGATTGGCTTATGAAGCAGCCGCCCAATGTGATCTTAGATTACAGCTACGATTACTCCATTCGAGAGGAAATTCTTGCTTCGGTGGAGGACGGGGAGCACAAATTGTGTGATTCTCAGGTCAATGCGCTGCTGTCTGTGCCGCATACGTTAGCATATCTGCGAAAAGAGTATGAACGCTCGGACCCCATGACAATGGAGCATACCTGGGAAATCATCCAGGAAACTGCGGACCGAACAAACCAATCTTTGGGACGAGCAGAAACATTGATTGGCCGTTTTCGTATAGAAAAGTATGAGGATGCGGGTAATTTCAATGATTTGAGTAAGGTTCCTTTAGTTTCAACCGTCATCACGGAAAAGAAGATTCCCCTTCAAGTGAACGCCGATTTAGTGAATTTCCGCATAGAGAGATATGTAAACGGGAAATACCTTGACGGAAAGCAGTTTCCCGGCTTGGAGGGGATGATTCAGGAAGCGTTAAGCCACCTGGACTATGACGAACTAACTCATGTTTCGGAAGATGAGCTGACATCGTGCGGCATCTACCTGGATGAGTTGGATCAAGCTGCCGTGGACCAGAGTCAAGACTACTATGAAGATGGACATTTCTGCCCGAATGTGGCCGCCTACCAGGAGCTCAAGGCTGAACATCCGAGGAAGGTGGCCGGTGTACGAGTGGGCGAGTATATGCTCTTTTACGGGGAAGATGCCCGGACCGTTGCACCGGCTTTGCACTCCAAACTCCTGGATGTGGACATTCCTGGAATGGGAAAGACACAAGTAGCTGGCAGCAATTTAGGGTGGCAATATGTCCTGAAAAAGCTGGTGGAAAGGAATATCCCGGTTGTTATTGCGGAACCAGACACGGAAAGGGGCGAAGAAACACCCTATAAGGTGATAAAGGAACGGGAGAAGGTAGCTGGAGATGGCACGGGATATGACATCCCGCCAGAATGTAGTTCCTTTACCATTTACCAGCTGAAGTTGGGACAGGAAACGGACGAATACTTGTTTCAGCCCTATGAAGCCTTACAAGAAAAAGGATTGAAGGTAACTCCAGAGCACTATGAAAAGGTGTATATGGCACCTCTCTCAGAGGAGCAAAACCTGGAAGAGATCTACATGGAGTTCAACGTAATGAAACCGGACGATTACCGAGGCAGGTCCCTTTCTATCTCCGATGTTGTGGTTATTCATGAGGCCAGAGAGGATACCGCCTATTACTGTGACCTGGTTGGTTTCCGGGAGGTTCCAGAGTTTTTAGGACAGGAAATCAAGATCCAGGAGCGTGAAGAAGAGGAGCTGGAAGAACTATGAAGGATCACCGGCCATTACAGGAACAAGCTGAAGAGATCTACAAGCACTATGAGGGATTGTCTTTACAAGAGAAAATCGACGTCATTGCTAAGACGTTTGGAGCCAAGACTGGTGTCATACACACATCCCCCTGCACCGGTAAATGGCGTGGCACCAGCGATATGACCATCCAGTTTGACAATGGTGTTTCCTACTTTATCGGGAACGACCTGACTCCCAAGACAAAAACCATCAAAGCGAGGACGGAATGTGTCAGCAATACCTTGAAGTGGAATAACCCGGAGATCGTTGAAGCAACCAAGGAAGCTGCACTGCCCATGCTGCTGCAACGGGAGGCCAAGGATAATGAAATTGCGGCCCAAAAGGGGTTGAAGCCATACAAGGTACTCAATGTGGAGTTCAAAAAAGATGGGGACAATTATCTTGGCTGGTACTATGTGACGTTGGCGGTGGGTGAAAAAATCCTTGCCCACATCGAAACCACACTTTACCATGAGATTTCTAATGGGAAAGTAAGGGATACACCTTCACGGTCACAGTATTTCACAGCTGGAGCTGTGAAGGAATCGGACGTAGACTTTGTTTTTGACAATGTGGGCTTTTCCACCAAATCGACATTGTACACGCTGCCTCTGCCGGAGGATGCTCGAAAACGGGCGGAAGAAACACTTGCAAGAAGAATGGAGCAGGAGCGTGACCGGAATCCAGAAGCACGAGAAACCGGTAAAACTGTGCGGACTCCCCGTGGGACGTTCCATGAAACGGACATGAGCCGAGAAGATATGGAGGCAGCCGGTTACGGATACCATCATCAATCCGAGGATGGACGCTATCTCATTATGACCAACGGCACCCGTGCTTTCGCCATTTCCAGCGGAATATCGCAAGAAAATACCCAGCCGGAAAAGATGACTGTCCTGGTGGTAGAGCCTGGGCGAAAGCCATATAGGAAGGACATAGACCCAGGTCTGCGCTCCCTTCAGGCTGCCGTGGGAGGGTCGATTGAAGCAGTTTATCCGTATGAGGATCACGTTGCATTGGTGTGCAACGAAGAAGGAAAGCTCGAAGGATTGCCCTATAACCGAGCGTTGCGAGATGCGGATGGGCAGATTTATGACGTTGTTGCGGGAACCTTTTTGATTGTTGGATTAGGAGAGGAAAACTTCACTTCCTTGACCCCGGAACAGTTTAGTAAGTACGAAGAGCAGTTTCAAACCCCAGAAGTGTTTATCAATCTAGGAGGAAGGTTAGTGTGTTTTCCTTCCGAGGAATACGATGCAGTGGGAGAGGACTCCCCTGAGCTGGATCAGGAAGATGACCTGGAGCTTTAATCAATCCCCAATGAAAAAGGAGGTGGCCGTAAATGCGGAACCAGTTCCGGTTTGAGGAGAAGCGAAATGAACCAAATTTGCTGAAGGACTTTCTGGAGAAAAACGCTGTGGACGTGATAGACGAGGCCATGTATCAGGAACCGCCGGAGGAGGTGATCGTCTATGACTGGGAAGATCAACAAGGCTAGGGAAGCGCTAACAAAGTTGTTTACAAAGTCCTTGGATGCCGAGAAACTGCCTTGGAATCAGCCCTGGATAGAGAAGATCCCAGGTTTTGGTAAGCATCTCAACCCCATTACGGGGACTCGGTATCGAGGCATAAACGCAGCTATACTATGGCTTGTTTCCATGGAAAAGCAGTACCCAGACCCCCGATGGTGTACCTATAAACAAGCCCAGGAAAAGGGATGGCAGGTCAAAAAGGGGTCAAAAGGGTGCCACATTGAGTTTTGGTGCGTCTACGATGTAGAGGAGAAAAAGAAGCTCTCTTTGGTAGAAGCCTCTCGCTTGATAGAAAAGAATCCAGAGAAAGAGAAATCGCTAAAGCCGTGCAGCCATGTGTACACGGTCTTTAACGGCAGTCAGATCGATGGTATCCCAGAACTGGCGTCAGCTCACCACATTTCCCCAGTTTTTCAAAACGAACTGCTGAGTCGCTTTTCGCAGCGCTACATGGAGGCTGAGTCAATCACGCTGCAAGAAGGAGGAAGTGCATATTACTCTCCTACAACTGACAGTATTACCATGCCGCCCAAAGGGGATTTTGTAAGCGAAATTGCCTATTATGATACGCTGTACCACGAATGTGCCCATTCCACAGGAGTGGCCAAGAGGCTGAATCGAGGATTGGAGGTTAAGCCAACAAAAGAAGAATACGCTATTGAAGAGCTCCGTGCTGAAATCGCCGGAGCTTTTTTGCTGTCTGAAACAGGTGCCAAAGTGCCGGAGTCCATATCAGAAAACAACAGAGCCTATGTTCAAAGCTGGGCAGAAGGCGTCAAAAAAGACCCCACCATACTCTTCCAAGCCATCAAATCCGCGAACTCTATCTGTGACTTTGTGGTAGAGAGAGGACAACTGGAAGCTGTCCGGGAGGAGATCAAAGAGGAAGAGCTGATAGACCTGGGAGGCGCAATTCACGACCTGGCGTTGGAGTACAATTCAGAAAGTGTTCCTGCCGGGGCTAGAGATGATATGGCCCGTTATGTTGCTGAGAATATCCGCCAAGGCGACACCATGGGCTTGCACAATCTGCTGGAGGATATAAAAACCTTTGGCGGAACAGAGGAAATGATGTCCAAGGCCGGATCACTTTTGGAACGTCTTTCAGCCTATGAGCCTAGTGAGCAAGTTGAAATTGAGGACAGAGAGGAGGATATGGAGCTGTAAGCTGCCGCAATCATGAACTGTGACAAACCCTATGATGATGAAGTTTGGGAAAAATTTAACCGTGTTTTCTGGAACAATGGGGATTGGGTATGGCCAGAGGTTGTTCCTGAATGGGCAGGTGGTCAGGCTCGGGAAGAAGAATTTTATTCTGTTTTGAGAGAGGCTTGGGTTACAAGTTCAGACCCAAAGAAAAGGATGCTGGTAGCCCAGCACAGTGGGATTGATGTATGGAAACGACTAATCAAAGATGACAACATGATGGTTCGGGCTGCGGTTGCCCTGGCTGGAGATGATAATGTTCATCAAGAGTTAGCAAGTGATTCTTCTTCGCTTGTGAGAGGATATGTAGCAGATTTCAGTTCCCCCAAAATACTCCGTCACATGGCTGATAGTGAAACCGATTTAGATGTTGTGTACCGGATTGCGCAGCGAAAAGACCGTCTGTCACAGTCTGTTATTGTGGAGAGATTCTGGGACAAACCAGACTTTTTGCAAAGAATAGTGCCTCTTCTATCAATAGCCGAAAAGGAACGCCTGCTATCTCACAATGACCAGCAAGTGCGGCTGCAAGTCGGAGAAACTGGGACCAGGAGGCAGGCTAGAATTGTAATGGAAGATACCCGTATCCCAGATTATGAAAAACTTTTTGTGGCGAACAGGCTCCAAGAGCTGGAAGAGATTTCTGCTGCTTTGCAGCCTGTCCCTCTTCGTGAGCTTCGCATTAACAATGAATTATCTCGGTAAGGAGGGATGAAACCCATGAGTGAAAAATACTGTGATGAAATCAAGTGCCCATACAATCAGGAAGAAACTTGCGGATTCCAAGCAGCAAATGATCGGGCAAAAGACTCCATGGAGGAGTGGCCAAAACTCCGAGAAGCATTCTTTCGTTATGGATGCAGAGAGGAGGAGGTTGTCAAGGCTGCGGCTCCAGCTATCATTTTGAGAAAGAGGTAGACCATGACTGACCACAAAAAGAACTTAGAGCAACTTATCCAAAGGTTGGGAGGCGTTCACTCGACCTGGAAGGTGTTTGAGGATTTTTTAGCGATCTCCTCTATCTCTGTGAGCAATGCCGTGGACAAAGAACAATGGGAAGAGAGAGAAAAGGAGTACCTTTCCATTGTTTCCCGCTATTCAAAAGAGGAGTTGAACTGCTACGTTTCCATGTTTTCTGAGCTGGTTTTAGCGTTGGAGGACAATGCGGATCGGCCCAAAGACGTTCTTGGCCAGGTTTTCCATGACCTGGAGCTGCACAATCATTACACAGGGCAATTCTTTACGCCGCAGTACATCAGCGATTTTATGGGGGACATTACCGCAATGGGTGTGGGTGATACGATTGCAAACCATGGATATTGTTCCCTATTGGAGCCCGCCTCTGGCAGCGGGACGATGGTGTTAGGCTTTGCTCAAGCTATGCGGCAGCAAGGATACAACTATCAAAAGCAGCTCCTGGTGCAGGCCGTGGATATAGACATCCGGTGTGTCCAGATGACCTATTTGCAGCTATCTTTATATGGGATTCCTGCCGTTGTTATCCACGGTAATTCGCTGACGATGGAGGAATGGTCCCAGTGGAAAACACCTATTTACCAGATGGAAGGGTGGCGCTTCCGCAGCGAATTCCAACAGCTTGCGGATCACGAACAGCTTGTTAATCCAGCAGAAAAACGTGGGCCGGAACCAATCGTGCTCCCCACGATGGAAGAAAAAGAAACGGGCCGGTTTACTTTTTTTCAAACCGAAGAAGCCATGGAAGAACTGGACGAAACAGAGCTATAAAGCGCAGATTTTACCAATTCTTATAAGAAAATTAAGTGAAATGGAGTGTTTAGAATGTCCAAACAGAGCAAGAAAATTACTGTAACGCTGAGTTTTCCCGACTATAAATGGGAGGCATTGACTATCTCCCTGGAGGAAAAAGGTTCTCTCCCGGAACTGGAATTGGAACAGTTTTTGGAGAAACTTTATCAGAAAAAGGTGTCCACAGATGTGAGAAAGTACCTCGCTGGGAAGTACAAAGAATATGAGCAAACGCAGCTGGAGGACGCAAAACCGGAGAAGCCCGAGCTCGAAATCGAATCGCCTGAAGGCGGTTCTTTCTAAATGCCGAAGGCATTTACAGGACACATCTACCCGTAGGGGAGATGTGGTGCCAGCATCGCATTTGTATACACAAATGCCGCTGGTTAGGGGGCGCCTCCCCCTAAGACCCTCCATATAGTTCACGCTCTGCGTGAAAAATGCTGACGCATAAAAAAGTGCAACTGGTACGAGTCACGGAAAGGAGGTTGTGCGAACTGATGTGGTTTAATTTCCGAATATCTGAAAGTGACAGCCGATTACTTACAGAGAAAGCAAAAGCCTGTGGGCTTTCCCGATCGGCATATCTCAGAAAACTCTTGCATGGCCACCAGCCAAAGGAACTTCCCCCCGTGGATTACTACAAGATGATGAAAGAGTTGAAGCAAATTGGCAACAACCTTAACCAGATTGCGTATGTCGCAAACTCTACCGGCAACATAGATGGCCAGGAATATCATGCAATGGCTTTGCTAGTGCGTCAGAAAATTTTGGAGATTGAAAAGGGGGTGTTGGAACCGGAAAATGGCAACGACAAAGATATGGCCGGTAAAGCGCCTTGATTATGCAATAGGGTATGTGATGAACCCAGATAAAACAGAAGATGGAAAATTGGTTTCTGGTGTGAATGTTTTGATAAGTACATCAGATGAGATCTTCTGCGATATGGAGGCAACTAAACAGCGGTTTGGAAAGAAGTCTGGCCGCCAGGGGTATCACATGGAGCAGTCTTTTGCCCCTGGGGAAGTTACTCCCCAGCAGGCGCACCAAATCGGTGTAGAACTTGCCCAGCAGCTTTATGGGGATGACTTCGAAGTAGTGGTTACCACCCATGTGGACAAAGCCCACATACATAATCATTTTGTTATCAACTCGGTTTCTCTTGTGGATGGTCATAAATACCACGAGCCAAACTCGGAATACTACGACCGCATCCGCAAGATGTCTGACCAGCTCTGTGAGAAGTACAAACTCTCCGTGGTGAAAGATCCCAAGGATAGGAGGTATCGCTCGTATCCTGAGCAGCACCATGCAGAAAACCCTTCTCATCCTACCATCCACAACATCATTTACTCAGATATTGATAAAGCGATTGAGCTCTCAAGTTCCCTTTCAGAGTTTTATCAGGTGCTCCAGAAGATGGGTTACCAAGTAAAACTGGATGGCAAGTATCCAGCGATTGCACCCGAGGGTAGGCGTTTTTTTCGACTCTATAAATTTGCTGAAGGTTACACAGAGGATGACATCCAAGATCGAATCAGAGCAAAAGTGCGTAGACAACGGTTTGAATCTCAAACGCCGGAACCAAAAAAGCACGAAAAGCACAATGCTGCCGAGCACCACTTTTATGGCAACTGGAACTCTCCGCAAGACTACGCTCGATGTGCATATCGGTTCCATGTGTACTTTATCCGGCGATACTCCCGCCGATCTATGTGGCAGACTTACATCCAATATAGATACCTGCTGCGATCTGTACAGCGGGAGAGGTATCCCCGGTATCCCAGTGTGGACCTTCGCAAGGAACTAAACAAGCTCAACCAATACTCTCGACAGGCAGTGCTCCTAACCAAAAATCATATAGAAACCGAAGAACAGCTCCAAGAATACCTTTCGGGGCTTGATAAGCAGGTCCATTCCATCAACAAGGCACAGTGGTACTTAAAGAGGGAAGTTGAGCAGGTCCCCGCTGATAGTCAGCAAGAGCTGAAGGATAAAATCCAGGCACTTGAGCAAGAGGCAAAACCTCTCATTCGAGAAAAGTTCCTGTGCAGAGACATCTTGAAACGATGTTCCATGGTTCAGGACCAGGTGGACCGTGAAAAAGAAGAGGCGGTCAGACAGGCCGAACCCCCACAGCAATCCCAAGAGGAAAGAGGTAGAGAATTTTGAATGAAGCAGTAGAGGCAACTGAGGCCATTTTCCGCATCACTCTAAGTGGCGTCACCTACGTTCTTCGGTTTGCGGATGAAATGAACCGGTTAGGCCAGCGCACCAAAACGGACAATGCGGCCATGATGGGATTTCTGTCCGCATTGCAAAACCAGCAGCAGCCTACAAAAGGTCAGATCAAGGTGGAGGAAATGCTGCGGAGAGGGAAAGGGCTGGCCCAGTTTAATTTGCGGGAACAGGACAATGAGAAGTTCACTGCGGCTGCAAATGAAGCTGGACTGTGCTATGCCACCGTGTGCATGGATCAAACACACAAGGAGGGGGAACGCATCTTTACCGTGTTTGTATCCCGTGAGGATGCTTTCACTGTAAATAACATTATTGAGCTCAACAACCTGAACGCCGTCCAGGGAAGCAGCTTCGTACAGGAGGATACCAGTCAGGGGGTTGCCCAATCCCCAGAAGAGGAGTACGAAACAGTCCCTCCCGTGGATTATGTTGCTCCAGATGACCGGAGGCAAATTCTCAATGACGCATTTATCGCAGGGTTGGAAGAAAAAGAACGGGCTAAGGCTGCTGCTCAAGTGACAGAGGAAGAGATAAACCCTACGACCCCGGAGATGCGGCAGATCGACCATCGGTCCGAGGTCATCTCCGGCAGTATCAGCAAGGAAATCTCTATTACGGAAGTGTACACCGGGGAAAGAGCTGAGGAACACTCCGAAGGGGAACGCCCTTCCATTCGGGCAAAGATTGAAGCCTTCCGTGAAGAACAAAAGACTCCCATACCTCTGACCAGAGAGGAAAAAGACCGGCAAGGCATGGAATACTTGAGCGAGATTATGGGAGATCAGACTATGGGGAGGTGATACAGGATGAAGTGGGATAAATCTTCACAGGCTAATGCCCAAGCCTATGTGGAGAAAGCAGCAGAAAATGCTCCACAATACGAGGCATCGTCGAAAAAGGCTTTCGGGGAGCGGATGAAGGAATGGAGGCAGCAGCTCATACAGCAGGGGGATACTATTCTCGGAGCACTGTGGGGTAATGGAGAGAAGTATGCGGGTTTTCTTTCCGTGTTGTCCCAGTTTAACCTTAATCAGCCAGAAGGATCAGTTGGGGAAGGTGTCACAAATGGTGCGTTAATCTATAATCAGCTGCCTATGGCTAAATGCCTCAAGACGTTCGACCAATGGGCAGACATGGGAGAACGAATTAAGAAAGGCAGTCACAGTATCAACCTCTTGGTTCGCCGGGATAAGGTTGAGGATGGCAGGCGCACCACCTACTACAATGCGGCCCAGGTATTTGACGTTTCGCAAACGACCTGCCAATACCATGATACTCGACCCATGTTGGATGAACTGGATGTACTCCGCAGCGTATCGAATAGTCGGTTGTTTGACATCCTGGTTCGGGAGGATTTACCCGATGGCTTAGAGGCGGCTTACATTCCGAAGATCAATGAAGTATGGGTCCTGGATGGCCTCAATACTCAGGAAACCCGAGTGGCCCTGCTAAGGGAAACGGCTCACTATTTTCTCTCCAAAGATGCTCCCAGTTATGTTCGATCGCCCGAAGCAAATTTTGAAGCATACACCAGCGCCTATCTGATTTCTCAATACTTCGGCCTGGACACCAGCCAGAAGCTGATGCCATTTCCAAAAGAGGCTTTTCCTCCCTTGGAAAAGGCAACCGACATCCGGGGCTTAGTAGCGTCAGCGTTAGATGTCAGCCAGAGAATGTGTGAAACGATGGAGAGAACGCTTGAAAAGTTGGGGACACAGCTTTACCACCAGAATGAGGAGATGGGCCGATGAAGGGAACACAGAATAATCGGGCACTTCTCATAGTAATGGGTGGCGTGGGGGCAGTGCTGGCGGTGTGGGTTGCCTTGCAGATCGCTCCTGGGCGAAACGAAGGACTAAGAGGAATCATGAACTCCCTCTCCTGGGGAATGGAACATCCTTTTTCCATTCGGATCGTTCCAGAATCCTTGGGGACTGTTCTCATAGTCATGCTGTTTTACGTTGTGATCTTCGGCATGGCGGTATCCGTTGGCAAAGGTTTTCGCAAGGGAGAGGAGTATGGCTCTGCCAGGTGGGGGAATCCCCGGGTGATTGACCACAAATATCGGGACAGGAAACACCCGTTTCAAAATTTGATTCTAACCCGAACTGTAGCTATGGGAAACTCAGAGCAAGAGTTATACCGTCACCAACGCACCACAAACGTCATGCTGATTGGTGCATCGGGAACCGGAAAGTCCAGGGGCTACGTCATTCCAAACCTTCTTCAGGGGGAAATCTCCTATGTGGTCTTGGACCCCAGCGGGGAAATTCACCGTGCTACCGGCACTTTCCTGCAAGAGAAAAAGGGGTATCGTATCAGGGTACTGAATCTGTTGGACCCGGACGAATCCAGCCGGTACAACCCCTTTGTCTATTTGAGAAAAGATGATGATGTGGACCAGATGGTGGAAAACTTCTGGAAAGCCACCACCCAGGAAGGAGCGACCCGTGGGGAGCAAATTTGGGATGACACCGCCAAAGAGCTACTGTCAGCCCTGGCCTACTATCTCTACTACTTTGCGCCCCCCAGTGAGCAAAACTTTCCCATGATCCAGTATCTCGTGCGAAACATGGCCATCACAGGTGACGGCAAAGGCGTGAAAAGCCCAGTGGATAGGATGTTTGACGAATTGGAGCTGACCGAACCGGAACATATCTCCCTCAAGCATTATCGTTCCTACCACTCTGGAGCTACGAAAACGCTGCAAAGCATCCAGATTACGCTGCTGTCACGGTTGGGCAAGTTTAATCTGAACAGCATCGAAAGACTATCCAGTACCACAGAGGACGAACTGGGGCTGTTCACCGCAGCAGAGACAAAGACGGTTATTTTTGCAGTGACTCCTGTGGCCGATACCAGCCTCAACTTCTTTGTAAGTTTGCTCTATGGCCAGATGTTTGAAATCCTGTATGCCTACGGCAATGAACATGGCAAGTTGAAGGTTCCCCTTCATTTCCTGATGGACGAGTTTGCCAATATCACGCTGCCACGGGACTTTGACAAGCGTCTGGCAACGTTCCGAAAATACTTAATCTCTGCCAGCATCGTCCTGCAAGACCTGAGTCAGCTCAAGGCCCTGTTCGAGAAGCAATGGCAGAGCATCGTCAATAACTGTGACGAATTATTGTATTTAGGAGGAAATGAGAGCAGCACCCATGAATATCTCTCCAAGCTGCTGGGTAAGGAGACCATACGGACAAACACCTACGGTCAATCGAAAGGCCGTAACGGAAGCTGGACTAAAAACGAGCAGCAGTTGGGACGGGAGCTGATGACCCCTGATGAAATCCGGCTGTTGGACAACCGGTATTCCCTTTTACTGATCCGTGGGGAGCCTCCCATCCTAGATCTAAAATACGACCTGAACAGGCACCCCAACATCCGATACACCACCTATGGATCGGGAAAGCCTTACCATCACAATGTGGCCAACAATACTGCGGCCACAACAGTGATCGTTCTGGGCCTTCCCATAGAAGAAATCAAGAAGCTCAACAGTCCCCCGCCTGCCAAATTTACTTGGGTGAATGGGGAGGACGGAAAACCAATATCCAGTCAATAAGGACGGCGAAAGCCGTTCTTAATTTTTTTCTTCAAGGAGTGTGTACTATGAAAGACGTAAAAAAGGCGTTGAAAGAAACTGCTAAAAAGGCTAGAAGGATTGCCTGCTTCGTGATGACAGCTCTCTTTTTCACCCTTCTGGTAGGCATGACAGCATCCGCAGCGGAGTTGGAACCTGCTGCGCCTATGCCGGAAGCCACTTCTGTTTCGCTGACCGTACCCACGCTGCTTCCCCTAACTGCCACTGGACCTGCGGCAGATACGGGCATCGACGAGGTGGACGCCATGTTTGACAATTTGATCGGCTTTATCAGCGGCATCGTTCGGATCGTCGGCGTAGCGCTGGTTATTTTTGGGGCGGTTTCTTTCGGTATAGCTCTGGCCAACCATGATCCCGGCCAGCGGGCACAGGGACTGATGTCACTTGCTGGCGGCGTTGTAGTGTTCTTTGCACCCAGTATCATCCAGTTCCTGCAAGGCGTTTAACCTATTCCTCGTTATAAATATCACATAGTAGAGGAGGGATAACATGGATTTTGCGCAAGCGATCTTAACACTATTTAGTTTTGCTATGCAGGTAGCCTACGACTTTCTCACGCAAGATTTAGTCAGTTTTGCTCCAACGATCGCAACTGCCATGGAAACGCTAAACCAGGGGTTACAGGCGTTTTCCTACGCCTTGCTTGTGGTGTTGACACTCTGGAATGTGGTGAAAACATCCAGTTCTTATGTGGAGCTAAAGAGGCCGGAAGTGTTGATAAAACTCCTGATTCGGTTTATCCTCACAAAATATGTGATTGGGGCAGCATGGGCCCTGGTTAATGGTATTTTCAACGTGGTAGGAGCTCTCATGGAAGCGATCTTCCGAATGAGTGGGATTGCCGTTGATAATGTCTGGGCCACGATGACAGTGCCTGACTTTGGTGATGAAGGAATCATGGGGATCATTTCTGATGTGGTGTCCTTTATCAACCCATTGTCGAAACTTCCTGGTTTGCTGCTAGGACTTATTGGTTTCATCATTGCGGTAGTGTTATCCGTTACCCTTATTTTGACTGTGTTTGGCCGGTTCTTCAAAATCTATATGTTCGCTGCCTTAGCGCCGATCCCGCTGAGTACCTTCGGGTCTGAGTCCTCCCAAGAAGTAGGCAGAAACTTTCTCAAATCGTTCTGCGCCGTAAGTCTGGAGGGGCTTATCATCGGGTTAGCGCTTATTGTTTTTACAGCATACAGTCAAAATCCCATAATCACGTTTGATGGACTGGGCATTTTCGACTGGTTGGGTACTGCTGCGGAAGAAATGACCTATATGTTCACACTGATCTTTAATATGCTCTTGCTGCTGGGTATTATCAAGGGCGCAGACCAGATCGTGCACCGGATGTTTGGCATTTAGGAGGTGACGGTATTGCAAATTAAGTCAAATAAAGAAGCACGAAACTACCAAGAGCAGGTGTACTTTGGCTTAACAGTGCGACAACTCGTGTTCTCTGGCTTGGCCGGTGCGGCAGCCTTGGGAGTGTTCTTCCTTGCCCAGGGAAGGGTATCCATGGAGGTGGTTAGCTGGCTTTGCATTGTTGTTGCTGCCCCATTCGCTGCCTTTGGCTTTATTCGCTGGCATGGGATGTACATGGAAGAGATTATACAGGTGTTAATCCGGTCGAGAGTTGTGCTTGGAAAAACCGTTTATTTCAAGCCGAACAACCAATATAAGGCTTTGACGATTGCTTATCTCGAAGAAAAGGAGCGTGAGGAAACCAATGCTGCAAAGCGAAAGAAGAGTAAAAAGAAGACATCGTGAACGAGGGTATTATACCCGTCCCAGGTCCACACAGGATCTGATCCCGATAGATACTGTTTATGAAGATGGGATGTTTTTGTCCAACGGGGGTATTTACTCGAAGAGCTACCAGTTCAGTGACATAAACTACACCATTGCGGATCAAAGCCAACAGGAAAGCCTGATTCGTGACCTTCGATCTATCAATAAAAGCTGCACAGCCTCAGAAATATCCCAGATAACTATTGTGAATCGCCGGATCAATGAGGATTTATTGGACTCATTGCGATATCCTCTCACCGGGGACAGATATGACCCCTTCCGGGAAGAGCTAAACACACAGTTGGAAACCCAAATCGGACGGGGAACCGGCATCATACAGGAGCGCTATTTCACCATGTCCGTGGCTAAGAACACTCCCAAAGAAGCGAAGGTGCATTTTGACCGAGTAGGAACAGAAATGGCCCTGCGCTTTGCTGGAATGGGAAGCAACTTTGAACCAATCGGGCTGAGTGACCGCCTGAGAATCCTCCATGATTTTTACCGTCAAGGGGACGAAGCCTATTGGCAGTTTGACTTTAAGGAAAAGCAGCGGAAAGGTCATAGCTTCAAGGACAGTATTGCTCCCATGAGCTTTGTTCCAGGAAGGGATCATTTCCAAATTGGCGACCGATATGTGCGGGTTTTGGCAATGACGGAATACGCCAGTTGGATTGATGACAGCACTCTTTCCCGGCTGACCAACCTGGATACGGAAATTATCCTGTCTGTGTCATTCCTGCCGGTTCCCACGGATGAGGCCGTGAAGTTTTACCAGAGCAAGCTGGACTCCGTAGAGGCAAACTCCATGCGGTATCAGCAGAAACAGTTGGAACGCACAAAAATCGTGGTTCCCGAGCCCTACAACATCAAGAAGGAGCGCCAGGTTATCACAGACAGTTTGAACGACATTACCGTGCGTGATTGCGGCCTTGTGGTGGCCACGATCACCATTGCCCACATGGCACCCACTCTGGAAAAGCTGAACTCTGACACAGAGCTGATCCGCACGGTGGCCCGTGATGTGAACTGTGAGTTTATCATCTGCACGGAACAGCAGTTGGATGCCCTGAATACGGTTCTTCCCTATGGCCTGGACCGTATTTCCATGGACCGCACTCTGAGCACGGAAAGTCTGGCCGCATTTATGCCGTTTAATGCTCAGGAGCTTTGTGATCCCACCGGAGTCCTCTACGGTCAGAACGCAATCACCCGAAATTTAGTGGTGGTGGACCGGTTGGCAAAATCCTCCGGCAACGGTTTTGTGCTGGGCATGACCGGTGGTGGCAAATCGTTCTTCTGTAAAGAAGAGCTGGTAGAATTACGGTTCAAATATCCTCCAGAACAGGCCGATTTCTTGATCCTTGATCCTGAGTCTGAGTACAATAATTTGACTCTGGAGTTAGGGGGAGAGGTGTTCCATGTTGGCGTGGACAGCATCAATCCCTTTGATCTGGAATTGGATATGACCGAGCGAAACCCGCTGGCCTATAAAACGGAGTTTCTTACAACGTTTTGTGAAAAGGTCATGGAGGGTGATGGTCTGGACGCACAGACAAAATCTCTGATCGACAGGGCGGTGCGCCAGGTGTACAAGGATTTCTTGCGGTCCAAAGGAACAGGCCGTGTTCCCCTGCTGGGGGATTTCAAGGCTGCTTTGGAAGGTATGAAACACGAACGAGCCAAGGAGCTTTCGTTGGCTTTGGAGCGCTTTGTAGAGGGCGCTCTGGACAATTTTTCCAGGCCCACCAATATCAACACCAGAAACAGTCTGATCTGCTACTCCCTGGCTGGCTTGCGGGATCAGATGAAGCCTTTGGGCACCTTGATTACCCTGGACCAGCTTCTCAGCCGTGTCATGCGAAACTACAAACAAGGGAAGATCACCTTTGTGTACGCCGATGAGTTTGCCTTGCTTTTCCAGGACGAGGACACAGGCACTTTCTTCAGCAACTTGTGGCGACGCATCCGCAAGTACAACGGGTACTGCACAGGTGCAACGCAAAACGTGGAGGAGGTCCTCGCCTCTGAAACGGGCAGAGCTATGCTTTCCAACACGGACTTTGTGGTGATGCTCAACCAGAGCCCCACCAATGCCGCCCAGCTGGCAGAGCTTTATAAAATCTCCCCCAACCAAGAAGTCTACTTCCGAAATGTGGCTCCTGGCCATGGTCTTATCAAGGTGGGCGGCGCTCTTGTGCCTTTTGTCAGCTCTATGCCCACGGACACGAAACTCTACTCTTTGCTGTCTACAAATCCCCGAGAGGTTCGTTGGGATTAAAACCGGAACTGGTTCCGGTTTTAAGGAAGGAGGAACCACCATGTTTTCCGTGCTTGCCTGTTTGCTGCTTATTCTGTTATACCTGACACTCTTTGGTGCTGGAATATGGAAGGTGGCGTCCAAGCGTGGAGAGCGACAAGCTCACGCACAGTATCAGAAAATTTTGTGGGAAGAACAGTCTACCCATGCAGAAGCAATCCAGCGTATCCGTGATGCCGCAGCCCAAGAAATTCAAATGCTCAATCGGGAGTGTGACCGGCTACGCCAGGAAAATGCCCAGCTCAAAATGCCAACCATGGAGATGGCAAAACACTGGTCTAACATTCATTAAATAAGTGCGTCAGTGTTAAAAGCAAGGCATATACTGGACGGTGCTTTTCCTTGATAAGAGATGAAAAGAAAGGGGGAAAACCAACATGGAACATTACACACCTCAAGATATTGCTACTTGGTTGAAATCCCTTGATTCGGCTGTGGAACTTGATGTCACTGGTGATAATAAGTTCTACTACTATCTCCACTATGCTGATGGGCAATTACAACCCAACATAGACGGAGCAGATATAACCCTGCGAGTCAATGCTGCATATCTTGACAAGGCAGTAGAACAATGCTTACAGGAGGCAGCAAACGAGAAAGGAGTCAGTGTGGAAACACTGGTTAATGATTACCCCATCGCAGCGGAAGAAGCAACCGAAAAATTCTGGGATATAGTCCTTGATACCGAAGCGACAGATAGCTCAGACTTCATGGAAGTATGCGGAAAACTTGTGGATGACCTTAATGATTATATCGAGCAATTCCGTAATAACGAGGCTTCTTGGGAGCGATTGATTTCCGGTGAGGATGGCCTTGAATTATAGATTCTAGGCTTGTGGAAATATCCGGTTTCGGGTATAATAACAGCATCAGAAAAGAGGTGTTTCCCATGCTTAATGGTGTGATCATGTCCGAGGACAGAGTTGTGGCTCGTGTTCATGACAATCGCCGGGAAGTAATAGACCCAACCCATTGCCCTCTGTATTTACAAAAATACGATGATGTGGAGGGGTGGCTTACCCGCCGTGCGATTGATGTCCACCGGACCAATTCTCGGTTGCTGCGCAAGGCATTGCGCCTTGCTCCCAACGATGATCTGGCGGCGGTGCTACGAGTTCATGGGGCCACCATTACCGATGCTTATTGGTTCCGGGCCGAGGGGGAACAACTGACCTACAAGCAAGTGCAGTTTCAAAAGGATAATCCATTCTCCCGACTGGCGCTGCGAGGGGACCCGGACTCTTTTCGGCAAGGCACGGCCCAGGCGGTCACCCCGGAACTTACTAACACCGGCAGCTATGAAAAATGCTGGGAGTATCGGGACGGAGCCTGGTGGATGCTAAAATCCGGCACTGAGTTGGAGCAATTTTCCGAGCTGTTTATTTATCACCTGGGCCGCCTCATGGGGCTACCCATGGCTCATTACGAGCGGGACGGAAACTACATCCGTAGCAAGGACTTTACCGAAGGATGGTATGACTTCGAGCCTGCCTATGCCATCATGCTTGACGAGGAGGACTATGGAGAAAATTACCGGAATATCAAGGCACTGTGTCCCAAGGCAGCCATGCAGTATGTAGGCATGGTGTATCTGGATAGTCTGGTGTTTAACATGGACCGGCACACAAATAACTACGGTTTTTTGCGGGATCGTCAGACTGGTAAGGTATTGGGCCTGGCTCCCCTGTTTGACCACAATATTGCTCTGGTGTCCCGTGGTTATCCCTCTTCTGCTTCGCAAAAGGGTGGGATGCTTTCCAGCCTGTTTGTGGAACTTATACGGGAGGAACCTGCTGCCCTGTCAGATCTATATGCGCTGGAATTGACCCTTCCTTCGCGGGAAATGGTCCATGAGGCCATAGCTCTTGCAAATGATCCGCCATTTTCTACCGGAGTAGTGCAGGAGGACTTCCTGACAGAGTTTGTTTTATCGGCTGATCGGTGGATCGAAGAAAAGCTGGGCTTGGACCGGGAGCAGGAAAAAGAAGATACCGAGTATGAGCTTTGAGCTAGAAAACCTTTTGATGTAAAAGCTGGGATTATCCCAGCTTTTTTGTTCAGAATAAATTTGTAATCATTTTTTGATTGCATTGTTGAAGAGGAGATGATATAATTAGAGTAGAAGGAGAGGATAACAATGGCCTATCAGAATGCCATGAGATATAAAGATTTCTACGGCCTGATCGAATACTCAGACAAGGAAAAAAAACTGGTGGGAACTGTTCGGGGAGTTACGAAAATACCGGCCTTTCGTGGTGAGTCAATCCAAGAGATGGAGAGGCTATTTCACGATGCGGTGGATCGTTACCTTGCCGACTGTGAAAAAAAGGGAAAACATCCCAAAACAGTTTGTCAAGGGACATTTACCATTCGTACCAAACCGGAGCTGCAACGGATTCTCATGTCTTATGCCCACGCCCATAGTCAAACCTTTAATAAGACAGTGGAAAATGCTCTTATGGAGTTTGTAGCAGCACATCAGTTAGAAAGTGTGTCAGAGGAAAAAACCGGAACTGGTTCCGGTTTGGATGACGGTCAAGCCAAGGAGGAGTAAGACATGGATCTGATAGAACAGCTAAAAGCAGAGAGAGATCATCAGTATAAAGGTGGTCTTTATCACCGGACGCAAATTTTATTTGCCTATAACAGTAATCACATTGAGGGTAGCCGTTTAACAGAGGAACAGACTCGATTCATTTTTGAAACCAAGTCTTTTTTTCCAGAAGGGGATGCTCCAATTAAAGTGGATGATGTAGTGGAAACAACCAATCACTTCCGGTTATTTGACTATATGCTGGACCATGCGGAGGAGCCGTTGACCGAGGAAATGGTGAAAGAGTATCACCGTATTCTCAAGACGGGAACCACCGATGCTGCATTGACATGGTTCCGTGTAGGGGAGTACAAAAGCGTAGGAAATGCGGTGGGAGATATACGCACTGCAACACCCAAGCAAGTACCAATCCGTATGCGGGCTCTTCTTTCGAGGTGGAGCCAGAAGAACCTTCACACACTGGAAGATATAGCAGATTTTCACTATCGCTTTGAAAGCATCCATCCTTTTCAGGATGGCAATGGGCGGGTAGGTAGAATGATCTTGTTCAAGGAGTGCTTGGCCAATGGCCTGACTCCCTTTGTCATTTTGGATGCGGATAAAATGTTCTATTACCGTGGACTGCGGGAGTATGAACATACGCCTGGCTATCTGATAGGAACGTTTCAGGTATCACAGGATTTCTACCAAGAAATGTGTGACCAACTCTTGCCAAATCAGGAAACAGAACAAGAGGAGGATATGGAGCTATGATGTAAGATAGACTGGAAAAGTTTCTGGTCAGCAAGGGTAAAAGGAGGAATAACAATGAAGGGAAAAGGCAAAAGGCTTTGCAGCCTTACTGTTGCCTTTCTTCTGGCGGTGATAGCTCCCATAAGCGCTTTCGCTGCCTGGGTAAATCCTTTCACAGATGTAAACGCAAGTGCATGGTATTACGAGGCCGTGGAGCATGTGAATACCAACGACCTATTCAGTGGTACATCGACAAATAAATTTTCGCCGGAAATGCCCATGAGTCGTGGGATGTTCGTCACGGTGCTGGGAAAATTTCATGGGGTTGATACCGGCAAATACCCTATCATCTCATTTACCGATGTGAAAGGCAGCGATTACTATGCCCCCTATGTAGAGTGGGCAGCGGAAAATGATGTAGTGAGCGGTGTTGGTGGCGGCAAGTTTGCACCGAATAGTTCTATCACTCGAGAGCAGATGGCCACCATCTTTTACAAATACGCCCAGTTGGTGGGAGCCGACACCACTTCCGATTCCACAAAACTATGGAATTTTCCCGATGGGACAAAGGTATCTGAGTACGCCCAGCAGGCCATGGCGTGGGCTGTAACCCATGGAGTCTTGGCAGGCAGCGATGGCAAATTGCTGCCCCAGGGAACTGCCACCAGAGCCCAGACAGCGCAAATCTTTTATAATGCTCACGAGCTGTTGGCTACCCAGGTGGAGCAACCGCAGCAGGAAAAAGTTTGGGTTGTGGATGAACCAGGGCACTTTGAAACCGTCGAACGCATGGAACTGGTTCCGGTTACTGTGGGAGAGGTGGGCCATTGGGAGGATGTGTTCTATACTCATTGGGTGTATCAATGCAATACTTGCGGATACAGAGCTGAAATCCTGGAAGAGATCAATAGACACATTGAAAACTCCATCACTTGGGTGAATAACAAACCTGTGGGGTGTGCAGGATACAGCATGGTTTCCAGCGATCCAGAATATACTGGTGAGAAATACTGGGTTGTAGATGTACCTGGTCATATTGAATACCAGTGGCAAACGGTAGAAGAAGAAATATGGGTGGAAGAAGTGGGCCACTGGGAATATCTCTAACCGCAGCTATACTAGCTGATTATAATATCGTTCTAACATCGGAAGGAGGTGTTTTCTGAAAATTGAATACTGAGTGAAAGGCTCTCTGGAAACAGAGGGCCTTTTCTTATGCCAAAATTCTAAGAAAGGAAAGGCGAAACGTGATGAAAAAGAAGAGGTTTCTTGCTCTGGTTTTGGTTATCACACTCTGCTTGAGTATGATACCTTGGACAGCATCCGCTGCTCAGGACAGCTATTCGTCTGTTAAGAGCAGTGTTGAGGGCGGCACGAACTACATGACGAGTCTGGGAGTAACAAGACAGGCAATAGTTAATGAGTTGGAAGCACATGAAAGCGATAGCTTTTATTTGGGAACACCCTATCATGTAGAAGATTGGCAATCTCCTAAAGGCGATACCAGTTATAATGGTCAGGCAGGTATGAACTGTGGCGGTTTTGTCAGTTATGTTCTGAGAAAGGCTGGCATTAACTCTACTAAGGTGATGGAACTGATCCAGGAGGTAAAAGGACAGACAAGCTGGTTCGGTTCTGGAAAACCCTATGACATTATGGCAGGTGCCAGCAACTACCGTAATCTTGTGGAAAATGGAGAACTAACTGCCTATGTTTTCCAGACAAAAAGCGAGATGCTAAACAGCGGCGTACTGGAAAAGGGCGATATTATCCTCATGTGGTATAGCCGAACTCCTGATCCGGGAGAGGATAACCACATTGGTTTTTATTGGGGAGATTATGAAGGGGATGATTTGCTATGGCATAGTAGTGAGTCAAACCCTGGCGGCAACGCCATTACTTCTATCACTCCCAAGAGTGCCACTTCGATTTACATTGTCATAAAAATAGAGCCCTCAAAGCCAAAGGAATACACTGTAACTCTGACAAAAACGTCGGCAGATGTTTCCATTACCCAGGGCAACAGCGCCTATTCCTTGGCAGGTGCCGTGTATAACGTGTATAAGGGCACAACGGCCAGTGGTTCCGTGGTGGCCACGTTTACCACGGATTCCAGCGGGCACGCAACCATTACCCCTCCTTTGGAGGATGGCACCTACGCAGTGAAAGAGGTTAAACCTGCAAAGGGATTTAAGTTGGACCCTCAAACCCACGTTTTTACCATTGATGGAGCGGATACATCCATCAATGTACAGGACGATCCCGGCACCTTAACAATACGTGTGGTCAAAAAAGATAGTCAAACAGGTACAAGCCCACAAGGTAATGCCAGTTTGGCGGGGGCCGTCTATCAAGTATCTTATCAAAAAGGTGGCCAGACTGTAACGCAAAATATTACTTCAAATGCAGATGGCTCTTTCCCGGTGATAAACAACATTCCCCTTGGGACCGTAACAGTCCAAGAAATTTCCTCTCCTCCAGGTTATCAACTGGACCCCACGGTACATACCTACACCATCGATGGCAGCCAGCTGGTTGGGGATACGTTTGAACTGGTTCCGAATGACATCACCGAAGATGTAAAAAAAGGCGGCCTGACCATCCAGAAGAAAGACAGCCAGACCGGGACTACCCCCCAGGGCGACGTAAGTTTGGCAGGGATATCTTTTGAGATTGTCAACAAATCCCAAAACGCTGTTGTGGTGAACGGTTCCACGGCCCAGCCCGGTCAGGTGGCCATGACGATCACCACCAATGCCAGTGGTGTTGCCACTACCGGCGCAAACGCCCTCCCCTATGGTGATTACACCGTTCGAGAGGTTTCTACCAACAACTCCATGCTGCTGACCTTCACGGAAGAAATCCCTGTGACCATCTCTGAGGACGGCCAAATGCTGGAGTATGAGGCTGAAAACGATGTGGTACGGGGCGGCATCACCGTCACTAAACAGGATAGCCAAATGGGTAGCACGCCCCAAGGCAACTCTTCTTTCGCTGGGATTGACTTTGAGGTTATCAACCGCAGCGCCAATCCCGTGGTTGTGAATGGCCAGACCTACGCCGTAGGTGACGTGGTAATGACCATTACCACGGACGATTCGGGAACTGCCAGCACCGGCAATGATGCGCTTCCTTATGGCACATACGAGGTGCGGGAAGCCCGGACAAATGAGTCCATGCTTCTAACCTGGACCGGCGAAACCGTCCAGGTTCGTCAAAATGGTCATTCCGTGGCGATCACCGCTGTAAATGAAGTGGAGAGGGGCGGCATCTCTCTGGAAAAGCTGGACTCCATTACCGGCAGCACTCCCCAGGGCGACGCTGATTTTGAAGGTATTACCTTCCAGATTATCAACAATTCCCGCAACCCTGTCATGGTGGAGGGGCAGAAATATCAGCCTGGCGAAGTGGTCAAAACCCTGGTCACTGACAGTGAGGGTAAAGCCAGCACCGCCGATGATCTTCTCCCCTACGGTGAGTACATCCTGCACGAAAGTGCCACCAACGAATCCATGCTGAACACGATGCCCGACCAAACCATCCTGATTGAGGACGATGGAATCATCTATGAGTTTGACTGTCCCAATGAGGTTGTCAGAGGGGACGTGCTGATCGAAAAACGTGACCTTGAATCCGGCTTGCTTACCCCCTTGGGCGGGGCCTCCCTGGACGGCACTCTTTTTGAAATCACCAACAAGAGCAAAAATGCTGTATATGTGAATGGTGCCCTTTACGCTCCCGGCGAAGTATGCGCTACCATTGAGGTGGTGGACGGGATCGCTCAGACCGAAAACCGTGCGCTACCTTATGGCACCTACGAAATGGTGGAAACCAAGCCTGGAGAAGGGTATCTGCATACCGATAAAGCCGTTCGTCACTTTACCATTCGTCAGGATGGACAAGTGGTGGAGTATCGTGATGGCGACGCAGCTTACAACCAAGTGATCCGTGGCGACTTGCAATTCGTCAAGGTGGGCGAAGGCGGCGAAACCAACATGGGACGGTTCGCCAATGTGGCTTTCAAATTGATCTCCGAAACCACAGGTGAAGAGCACATCGTAGTTACTGACGAGAACGGCGAAGTGCGTACTACCACCGAATGGAATCCCCACAGCCAGAATACCAACGGCAACGATGGTGTGGAGGACGAAACTCTGTGGGACGATCACGCCGGTACTTGGTTTGGCTTGACCACCGAGGGTTGGATGGTGGATACCCAGGATGAGATGTGCGCCCTTCCATACGATACCTATACTTTAGAAGAGTTGCGCTGCTCTGGAAACGAAGGGTACGAGCTGGTGAAAGTACCCCATGTGACCATCTCCCGGAACAATACCACTATCTATCTGGGAACCCTGGATGACCAATTTGAGGGCGTACCGGAGATCGGAACCACTGCTACGGTCAATGGAGAACATACTGCGGAACCCGCCGAAGAAGTCACTATTGTAGATACCGTGACCTATAAAAACTTGAAGGTGGGCCAAACCTACAAACTGAGCGGTGTGCTCATGGACAAGAGTACCGGGGAGCCGCTGCTGGTGGGCGAAGGTGAGGAACAGACCCAGGTGACTGCCGAGGTGGAGTTTACTCCCACCAGTGCCGAGGGCACCGTGGAGTTAACTTACACCCTGGATGCCAGCGATCTTGCGGGCAAAGCTGTGGTGGTTTTTGAGGACCTATACCAAGGAGAAACACTGGTTGCGTCCCATGCCGATCTGGAGGATGAGGGCCAGACCGTGACCTTTGGGCAGCCCTCGATCGGCACCACTGCTACCATTGACGGCGAAAAGACTGCCCAGCCAGCGGAGCAAATCACCATCACTGACACAGTGAGTTACACCGGCCTGACTGTGGGCCAGGAGTACAAACTGTCCGGTGTGCTGATGGATAAGGAGACCGGTGAACCTTTGCTGGTGGGCGAAGGCGAGGAACAAACCCAGGTGACCGCCGAGGCTACCTTTACGCCTTCCGAGTCCAGCGGAACCGTCGAAATGCTCTTTACGTTTGATGCTTCCTCACTGGTCGGCAAGTCGGTAGTTGTTTTTGAAACCCTGTACATCGGTGAGGAGGAAGTAGCTGCTCACACAGAAATTGAAGATGAAGGACAGACTGTATCCTTTGAGGAAGGACCAAAGATCGGAACCACTGCTACGGTAGATGGCCAGCATACGGCAGCCCCCTCCGAGGAAGTCACTATTGTGGACGAGGTGGCCTACTCTGGCCTGACTCCAGGCGAGACCTACAAAGTGTCCGGCATCCTGATGGACAAAGCCACCGGAGAGCCGCTGCTGGTAGGTGAGCAGCAGATCACCGCTGAGGTGGAGTTCACGCCCGAAGCAGAGTCCGGCACCGTAGAGTTAACCTATACTCTGGACGCCAGCGCCCTTGCAGGCACTTCTGTGGTAGTGTTTGAGACCCTGTATCAAGGGGAAGTTGAAGTAACCTCTCATGCTGACATCAACGACGAGAACCAAACTGTGACCTTTGAAGAAGGTCCTCACATTGGCACCACTGCCACAGTAGATGGCCAGCATACGGCTGCCCCCTCCGGGGAAGTCACCATTGTGGACGAGGTGGCCTACTCTGGCCTGACTCCGGGCGAAACCTACAAAGTGTCTGGTATCCTGATGGACAAGGCCACCGGTGAGCCTCTGCTGGTTGGTGAGCAACAGATCACCGCTGAGGTAGAGTTCACTCCCGAAGCAGAGTCTGGCACCGTGGAACTGACCTATACCCTGGACGCCAGCGCCCTTGCTGGCACCTCCGTGGTGGTGTTTGAAACCCTGTACCAGGGTGACGTTGAAGTAACATCTCACGCTGATATCAACGATGAAAACCAGACCGTCACCTTTGAGGAAGAGAAGCCCAAGATCGGCACCACTGCCACAGTGGATGGCCAGCATACGGCTGCCCCCTCCGGGGAAGTCACCATTGTGGACGAAGTAGCCTACTCTGGTCTGACTCCTGGTGAAACTTACACGCTGTATGGTGTACTCATGGATAAGGGAACTGGCCAGCCGTTGTTGGTTAATGGCGAACAAGTGACTTCTGCTTCCAGTTTTGTCCCGACCGCAAAGGACGGAACGGTAGAAGTTACATTCACACTTAACGCTGACGATCTGGTCAACAAACAAGTAGTCGTTTTTGAAACTCTGTACTTAGACGGGAAGGAAATTGCATCCCATACCGACATCAACGATCAGGGCCAGACCGTCACTTTCGGTGAAAAGCCTGAAATCGGGACAACGGCAACAGTGGACGGTGAGAAGGAGGCCGAACCCAAGAAAGAGGTTACTATCACCGATACAGTGGAATACTCCGGCCTGATTCCCGGTAAGACCTACAAGATAACGGGTGTTCTTATGGACAAGGATAGTAAGAAACCCCTTCTGGTCAACGATAAGGAAATCATCGCTGAGGTGGAGTTCACTCCCGAAGCAGAGTCTGGCACCGTGGAGCTGACCTACACTTTGGATACGAGTGCTTTGGCAGGCAAACACATTGTTGTTTTTGAAACCCTGTACTATGGCGACAAAGAAATTGCCTCCCATGCTGACATCAATGATGAGGACCAGACTGTGGTAGTTACGCTGAAGGGCCGTATTCTGGGCACGAAAGTGGATACTGACGGCACCAAGCTGGAAGGCGTTGTGTTTGGCCTGTTCCCCGAAGGGACCGATAGCTTTACCGAAGAAAACGCTGCTGCCACAGCTCAGACAGGTAAGAATGGCGAGTTTGAATTTGACAAAGTTCCTGCTGGAAATTGGGTGATCGTTGAGCTGGTTACGAGGCCAGGATATGTTCTTGACACAACTCCCATTGAGGTAGTTGTGGATAAGGAAGAGATCTCCCTGGGCGAAATCGTAAACAAGTACACAAGAATTTCTATTATCAAAACCGACATTTCTACCGGCAATCATCTTTCTGGAGCTACCCTGGAGCTCTATGCCCCGGACGGAACCCTAATTGATACCTGGGTGTCCAATGGTCAGCCCCATGAGCTTACAAAGCTGGCAGTTGGTGACGGGTATGTGCTGAAGGAAGTTTCTGCTCCCAAGGGATATGAGATTGCCGACGCCATTACCTTTAGTGTCGCCTCGACCGGTGATGTGCAGCAAATTGAGATGCAGGATCGGCCCCGTGATACCACAGATGTTCCTAAGACTGGCCAAACCACACCGCCTATCTGGGTGTATGTTGGAGTGCTGGTTGTTGTGGTTGCCATTGTGGGCGGCTATGTGATCTATCGCCGGAAAAAAACAATCCGATAATTCCAGGAGGGACATGACGTGAAAAGGAAAATCGTTCTTTGCCTGCTGTCGCTGCTCCTGGTAGTCACTGTCCCATTGGCAGCGACGGCATCATCAGTTGATGGGCAAGGCCCTGTTGGAAAACCAAATGTGTCAGGGGCTCCGGTGGTGACTCCAAAGCCACAGGTGACTCCAATCCCGTTGGCCACACCTACCCCGACACCAATTCCAACAGTGGCCCCTACTTACACGGCTTCTCCAAACACCGGTGCTGTGACCACGACCCCTCAAGCAACGACAAGCCCGTCTGCGTCGCCCAATCCGATCAATACACCTGCTCCAAGTACATCAGCTCCATCACCGACCGCAACGCCTTCTCCTACAGAGGGAACATTAACTTTGGCTTGCGAAGCTGATAATGGTGTAAAAGAAGGTTTTCAGATTTCTGTGACCGGCACCACTCAGGATGGAACTGAGTATAGCAGGGATTACCGGACAGATGAAACGGGCCAGGTAGTCATTGAGATGCCTCCCGGCAGCTATACCGCTGCACCCAAGGAGGGCAGTCATGTCAACCAGGGTTACGAGCTGCCCGGCGATCAGAAATTCGCTATCACGGCTGGTGAGTCGGTTTATTTGACCTTCTACTTCACAGCCAATCAGCGTAATTTAGCGCTGACAGTTGAGGATGACGATGGCACCCCTCTTGAGGATGTGACTATCGGCATTTATGCTGCGGAGGATTTAGAGGAAAAACCGGTTGAAGAGAAAGTGCCTATCAAGGATACGACCGATGTGACGCAAAAGATAGAGGAATCGTCTCAGGCCGCCATTGAGGAAGAGAGAAGGCAAAATCCATACGACCGGAGCAATGCCATTGCCCTGGGCAAAACGGATGTGGAAGGAAAAGCAACCATTGAGGAAGTACCTGTGACAGACTTGGTGGCGGTGGCCATTGATGTTCCGACCGGCTACACGATGGAGATGGTTCCCACAGAAATTCCTGGCGGCTTGGACACAGAGTTTGAGCTAATTTGCGAATATCTGAAAGTGGACCTGGAGATCGTGAACGAGACAACAGGTATCCCTGTAGTGGATGCGGAGGCGGTTTTGTACGATGAAAATGGAGAGGAACTGGCCAACTGGTTGACAGAGGGCCGTCCCCACCGTTTGATCCGTGTTCCGGTGGGAGAGTATTCCCTGGACATCCACTATGGTGACCAAACGGACACCGTTTCCTTGCAGGTGTCCAACGATACAACATTGCAGGACGTGGAGCTGCCTACGTTTATTCAAGGGTCCGTGGCCCCGGAGGAGCCATCCCAAGGGCCGTCCATAAACTGGGGCATGATCGTACTTGTATTTGTGGTTGTGGCTGCTCTTTGTGTTGCAGGAGTGTTTGGCTTTCGATGGTTTAGAGAGTACCGGAAACGGTCAGGAGGCTATCAGTAATGCGCCGGAAGGTGCTTTTCATTCTGGCCGGTGTGGTTCTTCTTGGAGTAGCTGCCTGGGCTATATGGGGCCTGGGCAGCTCTATCCAAGACCATGCGGAACAGGATGAGATTTTCCAACGGTTGCGACAATTATCAACAACGCAAGAAGTTACTGATCTAGACTCTCGATCACATGAAGAGCATGATAATGCTTCCAGTGCGTCAGATGCTGATACAAAACCAGATGGAATGGAAAGCAACACTGTGCCGGAAGAACCAGCCAGCGTTTCAAATCGAATCCAAGTGCTTCAGGAAGAAAACCCAGAGTGTGTGGCGTGGATCTCTATTGAGGGGACGGACCTGGATTACCCGGTAATGTGGTCCCCAGATGACCCGGATTACTACCTGGATCACAGCTTTGAAAAGACCTCTAACCGGCATGGTGTGCCCTTTTTGGACTCTCGGTGTAATATCGAAACCGCCGATAATCTCATCATCTATGGCCATCATTTTACGGACGGGACCATGTTTTCCATGCTCCATAAGTATGCTTCTTACAGCTACTATGAGGATCACCCAATTATCACTTTGGAAACAGAGGAGGGGGTCAGTCAGTACCGCATAGCGGCGGTGCTGCGTGTTTCCGGCACTGTGTATCCCACTGTGTGGAGTATTTTTAACAGCCTCTACATGGATGAGCAGCAATTTGCGGAAATGACTCAGGAGATTAAGTCCCGTTCCCTGTATTCCACAGGGGTTTCCCCTGTGTATGGAGATCGGCTTTTGACCTTAGCAACGTGCGAGTACACACAAAAAAATGGGCGGCTTGCGATAGTCGCCGTGAAAGAAACATGATTTTGGAGGGCTGCGGTTTATCCGCAGCCTTTCCCTTTGCCCCTGGCTTCTGCCCAGAGGTGAAGGGAAGGGCTAAAACCGGAACTGGTTCCGGTTTTCTTGTGCAAAAAAGGAGGACGCCAAATGCCAAAAAATATTTCAAATCAAAACTCAAAGCATGAGCCACAGGAAACCAAAAAAACATTGGGGCAAAGCGCACCTGAGCAGGATTCCTCCAAAAAAGAAACAAAGCAGGCATTTCCAGGCCAATTTAAGGCTTCTCAAAAGATAGAGGAGGAGTCACTCCCCAAGAAAACAATACCCAAGAAAGCTCTCAAAGGAAAAATCAAGTCACGACGCCGCAGGAAAGTCAAGCACCGGGCTAAATTTTTCTCTTTGAAAGGAAAGACAGAGAAAAGATCTAATCGTGGGCGCATCCCTGTGGAAAAAAAACCGGATATTAAGACAGCTGCCCAGTTTGTGAACGCTGCTCATAAGGCACTGCTGTTGGACATAATACAAGGCCATCCAGAAGGTAATTCCAAGGATACCGCCAAGCGCCTTGTTGGTGAGGCAAAGTCCCTAATGGGGGAAGAACCCCAGTCTGCTCAGGCTGAGGAATCCCCAGAGCAGTATGCCATCGAGCAGATGGAGGGAAAGGCGAAGAAAGCAGCAAATATCGCTCTCAGCGAAGCAAAAAATGCGGTAGAAAGGTCGCTTACCCAAGAAAAGACCCCTATGTCGGATGGGGAACCAAGCCTTCAACACAAAGAAGAAGGAGCTCCAGAAACCTATAACGAGGAAATTCATAAGGATGTTGATAAAGAAACAAGCACCCATGTCAGAAAAGAACAAGGTTTAAAGACTCATGGGGAGGTTTCCTCTGCCCCCGATTCATTTTATCCAGCTGAGATACAACCAACTCCATTTACCCAATTATCAGCATTTCCAGTTTCCCACAGCTCTGGGGGCACGGTACATATTTTGGAAGAGCACTTTAATCCTGCCAGCTTCCAAGATATTGCGGCAGCAAGTTCCTCTCTCCATACGCTGGATCAAGAGGAACGGGTAGCGAAGGACGGAATTGCAACGCCATCTTCCCAAGACAATTTGCAGCGTAGTCAAGATGTTCAGACGGTAGAATCCGTTTCACCAAGTGTTCTCTATCCTGAGCCGGAGCGCAGCGCATACCAGTATTATCCAGAGATCCAAAGCCACAATGAATCAGGGCGACCTATCGGAAAAGAGGTGAAATCAGTAGCCGATAAAATGGTGTCACCAAAGCCGGAGGAACAACCTGTTTTGGGCCAGAACGAAGCATCAGATCACGCTTTTTCGCCCGAAAACCAAGGTGCTGTCACCGATCAGGAACGGTCTGCACAACAATCTCAATTTTCTGGTGTTTCCCAATCAACCTCTCGTGATTATAATTCCTATAACACTTTCTCACCCTTCAAACCCCGTTCAGAACCAAAATCGACTTCTGGACGAAAATGGCAAGGAAATGTCAGTGGAAGCAGCTCTGCATCTCATTCTGCGGCACCGTATCGTGAAGAAACAAAAGCAGGAATTAAAACCAAGGAGGTAAACCATGAAATTCATGTCAGCGGCAAAGTGAAGCTAAACACTTGGCAGAGGGATTTCATGGTCAGCCAAATCAATAACCAGACCCCTGTCCTGGCCAACGCCACTGCACAAGGGGGTGCTGCTGTCCAAGCAGTAGCAAATTATGGACAAGCTGCTATGTTCCAGGCGGGGGGAGGAATGGCTGCTGCTGCCACCGGCGGCGATGTTCTGG
>UQQZ01000003.1 GCA_900543305.1 uncultured Oscillospiraceae bacterium | reverse complement strand
TGCAGCATGGGTTTTTGCGCCGAGCACGCAGCCATTGCCGCCATGGTCACCGCTGGGGAGGACCGGGTGGAAAAGATTGTGGCCATCGACTGGGCCAAACGGATTCTGCCCCCCTGCGGACGGTGCCGGGAATTCCTCCTGCAGCTGGGAAATCCGGACACGTTGGTTTTGGTGGCTCCGGAAACCGCGGTCCCCGTCAAGGACTTGCTTCCCTACTCCTGGCAGGACGCCAGGAACGGCCCTCTGCCGCCGGAATCCACTTGAGCCGGCCTGGTATTTTTTGTTTCTTTGACTGAGAAAGGGAGGAACGATTGTGAAACTGACCCATCTACGCGTAAATCATGTGGTGGAGCCCTTAGGGCTTGCCATGAAACAACCCGTCTTTTCCTGGGTGGCCAAAGATACTCAGGATCAGACCCAGGCTGCCGCTCGGATTACGGTATCAAACCCTGCCGGGGAACTTGTCTTTGACAGCGGCAAGCGCTCGGACATTTCCTCTTTGGCCTTTGAAGCGCCCTTGGACCTGACACCCCGCACCCGCTATACCTGGACGATTACCGTTTGGGGAAACGAGGGGGACACCGCCTCCGCCTCTTCCTGGTTTGAAACCGCCAAACAGGAAGAGCCCTGGCAAGGCCATTGGATCGCTGCCGACTTTCAGGACAAGGAACGTCAGCCATTGCTGGCCAAGGAATTTCACCTGTCCGGAGATGTGGCCTCCGCCAGAGCCTATGTGTGCGGCGTGGGCCTCTACGAGTTGGAAGTGAACGGTCAAAAGGCCGGGGATGAATACCTGCTGCCCGGCTATCACTGCTACGATTTTCATCTGGAGTATCAAACCTTCGACCTGACCGGAATGCTCCAGGCCGGAGAGAATGTCATCGGCCTTTCCATGGGTCCCGGATGGTATAAGGGAGACATCGTTTTCGACCGGTATCACGACCTGTACGGAGATACCATGCAAGCCATCTGCGAAGTGCACGTTCTGCTAAAAGACGGCACGGAACAGGTGATCCTTTCCGACGAAAGCTGGAAAAGCTACCCCTCCCCGGTCACTTTCAGCAACATCTATGACGGGGAAACCTACGATGGCACGCTGGAGATTCCCGGCTGGTCTCGTCCAGGTTGCAAGGAACAGGCTTGCGGCGTGATCCCCGGCAAAGAGGACGTGGGAAAACTGACTCCTCGGCTGGGGCCCAAGATTGTGAAAAAAGAATCCTTCACGCCCACAGTGCTCCACACCAAAAAAGGGGAAACTGTTCTGGACTTCGGTCAGAACATGACAGGCTGGGTGGAATTTCAGGTAAATGAGCCGGCTGGTACCCAGATTCAGCTTTCTTATGGGGAAGTGCTTCAGGATGGCTGTTTCTACCGGGACAACCTGCGCAGTGCAAAAAGCGAATATAAGTACCGTTCCAATGGGAAGCCCTCCCACGTCCGGCCCCATTTCACCTTCTATGGGTTCCGGTACGTCAAGGTAGAAGGAATCTCCCAGGTCCGGGCAGAAGACTTTACCGCTTGGCACATCCGGTCCGATCTGGATCCCATCGGTTCCATCGAAACAGCAGACGCCCGGGTCAACCAGCTGTTTCACAACGCCATGTGGGGACAGTTTGACAACTTCCTGGACGTGCCCACAGATTGCCCCCAGCGGGATGAACGTCTGGGCTGGACCGGCGACGCGGCTATCGTGTCTGCCACCGCCTGCAAGAATTTGTATATGCCTGCCTTCTTCCACCACTTCATCAAAAATGTGGAGTTGGAACAGGGTTATTACCAGGGAGCGGTGCCCTTCTTTGTCCCCGCCCCCAAACGGGACGATTGGGGTGACGCCTTCTGGCTGAAAGCCAACCCGGAAGGGTGCGCCATTTGGAGCGATGTAGCCACCATGATGCCTTGGGCCCTCTATGAAAACTATGGAGACCTGTCCCTGCTTCGGGAAGAATATTCCGTGATGAAAACCTGGGTGGAACGGATCCGCCGGGATGACAACGCCGACGGGGGCCGCGGATTGTGGCTGCGGGGACGCCAGTTGGGCGACTGGCTGGCTTTGGATCGGGAAGACGGAGATACCCAGAATCCCTTCAGCGCCACCAGCCTGCCTTACACCGCCACCGCCTTCTACTACTATTCTTCCCAGCTCACCGCCAAGGCAGCCAAAGCTCTGGGCTACAAGGAGGATCAAGCGGAGTACGAGGCCCTGTGTGAAAAGATCAAAGGGGCCTTCCTCCAGGAATACTTCACTCCCCAGGGGGATTTCCGGATTCCGGTGACCCAAACCGCCTGCGTACTTTCCCTCTTCTTTGGCTTGTACCCCCAGGGAACACGGGAGAACATCTTGAATCAGCTCAAACAGCGGATTCAGGCCCGGAACATGCATTTGGACACCGGCTTCTGCGGAACTCCCTTCCTGTGCCGGGCATTGTCAGATAACGGCGCCAACGACGTGGCTTACACCCTGTTCCTCAACGACGATTTGCCCAGCTGGCTGTATGAGGTGAAGATGGGCGCCACCACCGTATGGGAACGGTGGAACTCCATCTTGCCCGACGGCTCCATCAGCGGCACCGGCATGAACAGCTTAAACCACTATGCCTATGGGTCCATCGTGGACTGGATGTACCGGAACCTCTGCGGACTGAATCCGGTGGAGGAAGCCCCTGGCTATAAAAAGGCGGTCATCCGTCCCCAACCCGACGAGCGCATTCCTTGGGCCAATATGAAACTGGACACCGCTTCCGGGGAATATCAGGTTGCATGGCGATATGAAGGGGATCAGCTCCACGGCAGCGTGACAGTGCCCTTTGACTGCCAAGCAGAGTTGATTCTTCCCGACGGTACCCAGCGCACACTTCGTGCAGGCACCTTCGTCTTTTGAGACAGCTTTTTTCAGGAGGGATCTCATGCTGACTTTTCGCACCATCGATCGCCACAACTTCAGAGATATTCTTGCTCTCTCCGTAGGGGAGGACCAGCGAGAGTTTGTGGCCACCAATGCCTATTCCCTGGCTCAGGCCAAAGCTCAGCCGGAATGTGTGCCCTTGGCCCTGTATGAGGGAGACACCCCCGTGGGATTCTGCATGTACGGTCTGGACGTCAATGACCGAGAATACTGGATTTACCGGCTGATGATCCACAAGGACTATCAATCTCGGGGATACGGCCGACAGGCATTGACCCGACTGCTGGACAGAATCCTCCTGGACAAGAACCATCATATGGTTTTCCTCAGCTGTAATCCCAAGAACCTTTGGGGCAGAAAGCTGTATGAAAGTGTGGGGTTCCGTCCCGATGGACGCACAACCCACGGGGAAATCGTCTATCAATGGATAGAAAAATAAATGGAAAACAAAAATGGACTGGCCAATCGGCCAGTCCATTTTTATGTAACTGCTGTCACCAAACTTACTCAGCCACAGAGCTGGTGCTGGAAAGATCGGAAGAAGTTTCCGTCACAGAAGAAGTGGTGGAAGTGTCCTCGGAAGTAGTGCTGGAAGTATCCTCAACCGAAGAAGTGGTGCTCGTGGTAGAAGTGTTGCTACCAGTAGAGCTGGTGTTGTCGCCGCTGCAAGCAGCCATAGTCAGAGCCATAGCCAGAACCAGGAGTGCTGCAATTACTTTTTTCATAGTTTAGTTTCCCCTTTGATTTTAAATTGATGAGAACCCTTTCTCTAAGAAGAAAGATTCTCCGCCTCCAGGCGTTTTACCGCCCAGCTGCTTTTTACGATACAGAGTGTAAGACGTAAAACTTACGAAGATCCTCTATAATACTTTACAAATTTCTTACGATCTATTGCATAAGTTGTTACTTTGTTTTTGCATTTTTTACAGCAAAATACCTGTAATTACAATAAGTTCTATTTAGTTTTCTAAACCACTCTTAAAAATTTACAAAACACTTTGCAATTCGACCGGCTTTCCCTTTTCTCACAGAAAAAAACCGTCAGGGGAAACCCCAACGGTTTTTTCCACAAAAATCCAACTGTTCCTTCCCTTCCGATCTCTGGAAAAAGAAGCTGTCACAGGGAACGTTTTCTCACTGATACAGAGGATATTTCTTGCAGATGGCTTCCACCCGGTCACGGAGAGCAGGAACCTTATCTTCAAATCCGTCTTCCATGGCAAGAGCGATACAGGCAGCAATTTCATCCATATCCGCTTCCACCAATCCCCGGGTGGTTACGGCAGGAGTGCCCAACCGTACACCGCTGGTGGTGAAGGGACTCCGCTTCTCCCCGGGCACGGTGTTCTTATTGGCCGTGATATACACCTCATCCAGACGGCGCTCCAGCTCTTTCCCGGTAAGCTCCAGATCCGTCAGATCGATGAGCATCAAATGGTTGTCCGTGCCGCCGGACACCAGCTTGACCCCTCGGCTCAGCAATCCCTGAGCCAGGGCAGCGGCGTTTTTCACAATCTGTTCCCCGTAGGTCTTGAACTCAGGGCGCAGGGCCTCCCCCAGACAGACTGCCTTGCCAGCAATCACATGCATGAGAGGACCACCCTGGGTACCGGGGAAAATGGCCTTGTCGATGGCTTTGGCAAACTCTTCCTTACAGAGAATCATGCCGCCCCGAGGACCGCGCAACGTTTTGTGGGTGGTGGTGGTCACCACATGGGCATAGGGCACCGGGTTCTGATGGACGCCTGCCGCTACCAGACCCGCAATGTGGGCCATGTCCACCATCAGGTAGGCCCCACAGGCATCGGCGATTTCCCGGAATTTGGCGAAGTCGATCGCCCGGGGATAAGCGCTGGCTCCCGCCACGATCAGCTTGGGCTTCACTTCCATAGCCTGTTCCATCAACTTTTCATAGTCAATGCGGCCGGTTTCCGGATCCACACCATAGGCCACAAAGTGATACAGAGCACCGGACATATTCACCGGGGAACCGTGGGTCAAGTGACCGCCTTCAGCCAGATTCATACCCAACACCGTATCCCCCGGCTGCAGCAAAGCAAAATACACCGCCAGGTTGGCCTGAGCGCCGGAATGGGGCTGTACGTTGGCATGCTCTGCCCCAAACAACTTGCAGGCCCGCTGCCGGGCAATCTCTTCCACCACATCCACACACTGGCAGCCGCCATAGTACCGCTTGCCAGGATACCCTTCGGCGTACTTGTTGGTGAGCACCGAACCCATGGCCGCCATCACCGCCGGAGAAACAATGTTCTCCGAAGCGATCAGTTCCAGATTCCGCTGCTGACGGGCAAATTCCTTTTCCATAGCCTGGCCCACTTCCGGGTCTTTTTGGGTCACAAAGCCAATGGTATCCATCAAATCGTTGAACATGGGACATCTTCCTTTCGCTTTTGATCTAGGGACGCCAGGGCGTTTTCCCGCCCATTTTTTCCTATTATACCGAAAAATTGCCCTCCTGGCAACAAAAAGCCCCCCAGGCTTTTCAATCTCTTTTCCCTTTTCGGAAAAACCTACCCTCCCCAGCACGCCTGGCGGATTAGGATCAGGATCGCCAGATGGGCAGGGTAAAACACATAGAGAAAATACCGGGGCAGCCGCTTTCCCCGTTTTCCGTTGTAGAAGATCAGAGGAAGCGCCGCCAAAATGGCCCAGGCCTGGGTGAGACTTTGGTGGGCTCCGCAATAGAGAGCCGTACACAGCCCCAGAGATATCACCACGCCCACCCGGTTTCCCCGAAACAGGGTAAAGCACAAGGCAAGCAAAATCCCGTATCCCCCGTAATCCAAGCCCAACAGCTCTGCCGCCGCCACCAAACCCGCTGTGCCCAGCAGCCAAGCCCCGCCCTTTTCGGCGCACCACAAGGCAAGGAACGCTGCCATCAACTCGAAAAACACATTTTGACAGGGAATCTGCCAGCCGGTTCCATAGGCCATCCCCACAAACAGCTGGTAGGGAACTTCGGAAATCACCCCAAAGATTCCCAGCCGCAGCAAGTATTTTTTTCGGCTGGCTGTGTGGACAAAGCCCTCGGTCAAAAGGAAAACAAAAAGAGGAAAGGAAAGCCGCCCGATCCATCGAAGCCACACTTCATTTGGAAACAAAGCCATTCCCGTGTGGTCAACCACCATGGTGACTGCGGCGATCCCTTGAAGCACGCCAGAGCTCAAGCTGATCCCCCTCTCTCTCTTCTCGGATCACACCTCCAGGGAAGATCCTGAACAGCTCGGACTTTTCCTTGCTGTTTTCCCTATTGTGCCATGGGGCACAGGTGCTTGTCAACGCGAGAAAAGTGGAGTAAAATTGAAAAAACTATCATTTTATTGGAGGAGCGTGTTCCCATGACCCGTAAAGAATTGGCCCTCTTGGCCGTGGAGGCCCTCAAAAAAGAATATCCCGGAGCTGTCTGCTCCCTGGAATACCAGGATCCCCTGCAATTGCTCATCGCCACCCGGCTTTCCGCCCAATGCACCGACGCCCGGGTAAATATGGTCACCCCCGCCCTGTTCGCCCGGTTTCCCACTTTGGAGGCCTTCTGCCAGGGCACTGAAGAGGAAATCGGGGAACTGATCCGCTCTTGCGGATTCTACAAGATCAAGTCCAAGGACATTTTGGCCGCCTGCAAGATGATCCGGGACGAATTCGGCGGCCGGGTTCCGGATACCATCGAGGACCTGACCCGCCTCCCCGGTGTAGGCAGAAAAACCGCAAACCTGATTGTGGGAGACATCTATGGCAAACCCGCCGTGGTCACCGACACTCACTGCATCCGCATTGCCGGCCGGCTGGGACTGACCAAAAACACGGTGCCCGTCAAGGTGGAAGATGACCTGCGGGCTGTACTTCCCCCGGAGGAATCCAACGATTTCTGTCACCGGCTGGTCCTGCACGGCAGAGCCGTTTGCACCGCTCGAAAGGCCTTGTGCGACAACTGCTGTATGGCATCCTTCTGTAAGCGGGCAGGCGTGGGACCCAACGGGGAGAAGATCGTCCCCAAAAAGAAAACTACTTGACTTAAAGTGTGGTTTATCCCTTATACTGGACTTGATCATTCTGTTTTTTGAAAACAACTCTGGAGGTTGACACGGTTATGGAAAAATCAAAAGTGTACTTTGCCAACCTGCGGGCGGGCTTTGGCTCTAACCTGCTGGAAAAACTGGAGCGGCTCATCAAGACCGCCGGTATTGGCAACATCGATTTTCAAAATAAATATGCCGCCATTAAGATTCACTTCGGCGAACCCGGCAACTTGGCCTTCCTGCGTCCCAACTATGCCAAGGTAGTGGCAGATGTGGTCAAAGAATTGGGAGGCAAGCCCTTCCTCACCGACTGCAACACCCTGTATGTAGGCCGTCGGAAAAACGCCCTGGACCATCTGGACGCCGCCTATGAAAACGGCTTCTCTCCCTTCTCCACCGGCTGCCATGTGATCATCGCCGACGGCCTGAAAGGCACCGATGAAACTCTGGTTCCCATCGACGGGGACTATGTGAAGGAAGCCAAGATCGGCACCGCCATTATGGACGCCGACGTGTTTATCTCTCTGACTCACTTTAAGGGCCATGAAGCCACCGGCTTCGGCGGCTGCTTGAAGAACATCGGTATGGGATGTGGTTCCCGGGCAGGCAAAATGGAAATGCACAGCGCCGGCAAACCCCATGTGGAAACTGAACGCTGCGTCGGTTGCGGCTCCTGCCAGAAGGATTGCGCCCACAGTGCCATCACCATCACCAACCGGAAAGCCAGCATAGACCACTCCAAGTGCGTGGGCTGCGGCCGCTGCATCGGACGCTGTCCCGTGGACGCCGTAAGCCCCGCCAGCGACGAGGCCAACGACATCCTCAACTGCAAAATTGCCGAATACACCCTGGCCGTGGTCAAGGACAAGCCCTGCTTCCACATCAGCCTGGTCATCGACGTTTCCCCCTACTGTGATTGCCACAGCGAAAATGACCTGCCCATCGTTCCCGATGTAGGCATGTTCGCCTCCTTCGATCCCATTGCTCTGGATCAGGCTTGCGTGGACGCCGTCAACGCCCAGCCCAGCATTCCCGGTTCTGTTCTGGATGAGCGGGAGCGCTGCCATCACGACCACTTCACCGACACCCATCCCGATACCAACTGGGAATCCTGCCTGGAGCACGGTGTCAAACTGGGCCTGGGAACGCGGGAGTATGAGCTGATTACGGTGAAATAAGGGACCTCTTTTCCTTCCAGGAGAATTGCGTTTTCTGACGTTGAGCAGGAAATTCCGGCTTTTTCCCCGGAGCTGCTCTGCTCCCTCATCACATTAAAAAGGACGTGGATTGATTCCACGTCCTTTTTTGATGGTTCCTGTTGTGTTATCCCCGTACAGGTAGGGGATACTATCGAGGGGACTTGTCTTTGCCCAAAGCTTTCCGGGCTAGTAGGTCCGCCATGTCGTTCCAACGGTTGCCCGAGTGTCCCTTGACTTTCACAAAAGTGAGCTTCAAGTGCTTCATGGCCTCCCGACACTGGGCGGCGTAGGCCTGAGTTCCGGGCTTATTGGCCTTCCACTGGCCGGTAGCCCATTTGCCCACTCCCTCGTAATCGTGATGAATTTCCAGAGCGGGTATATTTCGTTCCAGGCAATAATGGATCACCGCCACAGCTCCCAGGATTTCTCCGGCCACATTGTGCATGTCCGCCATCTGGGGATCCCGGTATTTTTTGGAGAACAAAACCCGTTCCCCCTGATAAAACAGCACAGCCCCACAGGAAAATTCACCTGTTTCACTGGAAAAGCTGCCGTCCACATAGGCCACGGCCATGCCATCCTTTTCCGGGGATTCCTCCCCTCCGGAAACCTCCTGGACAGGCGCCTCCTGCCGGAGAAAAGCCTCCGCCTCTTCCCGAGTGGGGAATCCCTTGTAGGTCACGCCCTTTGCCCCCTGGACCTGCATTTTGCACGCATCCCAGGAGTCGTAGATTCCGTCGCCGCTTTTGCCATTTTTCACCGCGTAGTATTTCTTTGCCATACTGCCCTGCCCCTTCTGTTCGGAAGTTTCACCGGCCTATGATATCACATTCCCCATGGGGCCGCAAGGCTTTCGCCGTGACCTTACTCTCCAAAGAGAGGGGTGGAAAGGTACCGATCTCCTGTGTCCGGCAGCAGCACCACAATGGTTTTTCCCTGGTTTTCCGGACGGGCGCCCACTTCCGCTGCCGCCCAGAGGGCTGCCCCTGAGGAAATTCCCACCAGAATTCCCTCCCGGCGGGCAAACTCCTGGGCCGCTTGGTAGGCCTGTCCTTCCGTGGCAGCCAGAACTTCGCTGTACAGGGAGGTGTCCAGCACCGCCGGCACAAAGCCCGCTCCCATACCCTGAAGTCCATGGCTTCCGCTGGTGCCCTTGGTCAACACGGGAGAGCCGGCGGGTTCCACACCCACAATCGTCACGGAAGGATTCTTGTCCCGGAGATAGTGGCCGGTACCTGTCAAAGTTCCCCCCGTACCGATTCCTGCCACGAAGATATCCAGAGATCCCCCTGTCTGCTCCCAGAGCTCGGGACCAGTGGTGCAGTAGTGGGCTCGGGGATTGGCCGGGTTCACAAACTGGCCGGGAACAAAACTTTTGGGCGTGGATTCGGCAAGTTTCACCGCTTTTTCAATGGCTCCCGCCATCCCCTCTTTTCCCGGGGTCAACACGATTTCCGCCCCATAGGCCTTCAGCAGGTCCCGGCGCTCCTTGCTCATGGTGTCGGGCATGGTCAAAATCACCCGGTAGCCCCGGGCAGTGCCAATGGCGGCGAGACCGATCCCCGTATTGCCCGAGGTGGGCTCGATGATCACCGAGCCAGGTCCCAAAATCCCCATCTCTTCCGCGTCCTGGATCATGGAAAGGGCCACCCGGTCCTTAACGCTTCCCGCAGGATTCAGGTATTCCAACTTTGCCAAAATCCGGCAAGATACACCTCTGGCCTGCGCAAAACGGGAAGCCTCCAACAGGGGCGTCTTGCCCACCAATTCCGTAATGTCCCGTGCAATCTGTTCCATAGCCGCTCCTCCTTTAGTTTTCTGCTGGTTTAACTATACGGGGAAGAGACCGGGGCTGTCAAGAAAATTCCATCCCATTTGAAAAGAAACCCTTTCTTTTTCAGGTCAAAATCCCTGGTTTTTCCCAAGGCACAGGCCTCTGGCGTACAGGTATCCCGTGGATTTTACCAGAATTTCCAGGAGGGGCCGTAAAAGCCCGAAACCGCTTTACAAAAAGTGGTTTTTTCGTTGCCAAGGCGGGGATTATACGATATAATATAGCGGAATGACTGTGGAACGTAGAATTAAAGGAGCTTCTGCCATGAAACATAAATCGAGAAAACCCTTGTGGATCGCTTTGGCCTGTGTGCTGGTGATAGCCGTCGCGGCAGTATGCCTGTGGTTTTTCTGGCTGCGGGGCCTTTGGGGACCGGCGGGGAGCCGATCCGGTCTATGTGGAATCTGTAGCCGATATCGCCGGGCTGAACACCGGATCCATCCCCCGTTACTCCGGCGTGGTGGAATCTCAGGACACCTACGATATCAAGAAGGACGACAGCAAAACCGTGGCGGAAATCTATGTGGCGGAAGGGGACCAGGTCACTGTGGGCACCCCTCTGTTCCGCTATGACACCCAGCAGATGGAAATGGATCTGCAGCAGGCGGAGCTGGATCTGGAAAGCATCTCCAACCGGATCACCACCTTAGAAAACCAGAAGAAAGACCTTCAGGAGGAAAAGAAAAACGCCAGCAAGGACGAACAGTACTCTTATACGGTCCAGATTCAGTCGGTGGAATTGCAGATTAAAACCGAGGAATACAACAGCGACGTAAAGAAAAACGACATCTCCCAGCTGCAAAGCTCCATCCAGAACGCGGAGGTTTACAGCGAAGTGGATGGCATGGTCAAGGAAATCAACGAGACCTCCCAAACCGACGCTTCCGGGCAGCAGAAACCCTTCCTCTCCATTTTGGCCGGAGGGGATTTCCGGGTAAAGGGAACGGTGTCCGAACTGAATATGGGATCCCTCTATGCGGGACAGGCTGTGACCGTCCACTCCCGTGTGGATGAAACGATGGTGTGGCAAGGAGTCATTGACTCCATCGAGTCCGAACCCACCAGCGATACCAACAATAACAACATGGGTTACTATGGCATGGACAGCGGTCAGCAGAGCTCCAAATACAACTTCTTCGTGACCTTGTCCAGCATGGACGGCTTGATTTTGGGCCAGCATGTGTATATTCAACCCGACCTGGGCAACGGGTCCACTTTGTCCGGCCTCTGCCTGCCCGCGTTCTACATCGCCCATGACGACGAAGGAAGCTACGTTTGGGCCCAGGGGGAAAACGGCACTCTGGAACAGCGCCGGGTCATGCTGGGAGAATATGACTCCAGCAATGACCGGTATCAAATCCAGGAGGGACTCACGGAAGAGGATTTCATCGCCTACCCCGAAGAGGGTCTGGAAGAGGGTATGCCCACTACTACCTCCTCTTCTCTGGTCACCGATGGCACCGAGGATCCCACCGTGGATGACGGTACAACGGATCCCAATGAAATGGATCCCAACCTGGTGGATCCCAATATGGGTACAGTTGACGGCGGCATGACCATGGAGGTCCCCATGGAAGAGGGAACCTCTTCCCCTGGGGAAGACAACTATGCAGACGACGGGGAAGGCGTCTCCAGCGACAGTCTGGATGGGTCTCCCATGGAGGGCCTGGCGCGATGATGCTGGAGCTGAAAAACATCTGTAAAACTTATACCCAGGGCAAGCTGGACGTCCCTGTACTCAAGGAGATTTCCCTGACCGTGGAGGAAGGGGAATATGTGGCCATTATGGGCCCTTCCGGTTCCGGAAAGACCACCTTGATGAACATCATCGGCTGCCTGGACAGCCCCACTTCCGGAGAATATTTTCTGGAAGGCAAGGACATTGCCCAAAACAGCGATTCCAAAATGTCCGATGTTCGCCTGCACAGCATCGGGTTTGTATTTCAGAGTTTCTACCTGCTGTCACGGCAATCCGCTTTGGAAAACGTGGCGCTGCCTCTGCTTTACGCTGGCGTGCGCAGGAAAGAACGTCTGGAGATCGCCAAAAAGGCCCTGGAACGGGTGGGCCTGGGAGACCGGGTCAACTTTAAACCAACCCAGCTTTCCGGCGGCCAGTGCCAGCGGGTAGCCATCGCCCGGGCCATTGTCAACAATCCCAAAATCTTGTTGGCCGACGAGCCCACCGGTGCACTGGACACCAAGTCCGGCGAACAGATCATGGAGATTTTTCAACGCCTCAACGAAGAAGGGGTCACCATTGTGATGATCACCCATGAGCCGGAAATCGCCGCCCATGCCCGGCGGGTCCTCCACATCCGGGACGGTCAGCTTCTGGAGACCCAGGCCCCCAAGGAGGAATCCCCTACCTTGCCCGGAGACTTGATCCCTCCCAAGGAGTTCTCCGCTGCCCGGGAAAAGGATCCCTCTCTGGAACGGGCAGCCACTTCCTCCCGGCAGAGAGCAGGGGCCCCACGTCATGGGGCTGGGAAAAACGGTCCCACACCCCGGCCATCCCGCCCGGTGGAGTCCTTGGAACCCCGGCCTTCCAAAGCGCGCCATGGTATGGAAGAACGGCGTTTCAAGACGGATCCCCCTGTGGACAGAAGTCAAGGAGCTGCCGTGCTGGCAGAAATCCAAACTTCTCTCCGGGAAGAACCGGTTCGGCCTTCTCGTCCCGTTTCTCCGGCGCCTCCCCCCACACCGGTTTCTGCCAAAAGTGCAGACCGGCCCAGGACGGGTGGATTTGGGACGCCGATCCACACAGATCTCAGCGGGGTATTCCAACTGAAAGAGACAAAACCCAAGCAGGAGCAGCCCACCCGGAAGCGCCGGCCCAGAAAACCTGCCTGGGGGCTTTCAACCTGAGCCTTTTCTGATTCAGCAGAACTTGCCAACCCCATTCGGGAAAGGAACCGACTTTCATGAGCATGAACAAAAAAGCCAAGAAAAACCTGATCATCGCAACAGTCACCTCTATTTTGGTGGTGGGCTTTGCCTTGGGCCTCTGGTTTTTCGTCCAATATCAAAGCGACCGGAAAACAGTGGAAGTGGTCCCCATGATGAATGTGACCACCCAGTATTGGGGGGACCAAGCCTATTCTTCCGGTACGGCAGCCAGCGAAAACTTGCAGGAGATTTACCCCTCTTCAGACCAGACGGTGTCCGAGATCTTTGTGACCGAAGGACAGCAGGTCAGTGTGGGGGACCCTCTGGTTCAATACGATAAAACCAAGCTGGAGCTGGATCAGGAAACCAAGGACTTGGCCGTCAAACAGGCGGAGATTCAATTGGAGGATGCCGAGGAACAGCTGGACAAGCTGCGAAAAACCACGCCAATTTCCACTCCCGGCCCCACCAAGAACCCTGTAATTGTCCCCACGCCTGAGCCCGCTACGCCAATTCCCACCCCCACTCCCACGCCGGAGCCTTCCACCTCCACGGATCCCACGCCCACGCCGGAACCCACGGTGAAACCTGCGGACGTCACGCTGTACAGCAGGCTGGACGGGGACTCGCTTCCCTACCAGGGCAGCGGTACTACGGAAGACCCCTATGTATTCCTGTGCACAGAAAACTGCACCATGACCCGGGATTTTCTCCGCCTGCTGCTGGGACTGGATCAGGAGGACGGGGCCACTCCCCCGCCGGACCAAGTTCTCTACTCTCCCTTTGCGGCGATTTTTGAAGTGCGGGAAGGCAATTCCAACTATGGGGATTTGCTGTACTCCTTCCAGTTGGACGGCACCCAGCTTTCCGGCAATTTTGAGGACGTGGAGGAAGAGCTGGAACAGTCTCCCACCCTGGAAACGGTGGCGGATGTCTTCCAGGCCACCACACAGAAATCCACCCCCACTCCCACGCCGAAACCCAACTCCAACAACTACGACGATATGGGATACACCAAGGAAGAGTTGCAGGATCTGATTGCCCAGAAACGGCAGGAGATCAAGGACCTGCAATTGCAAGTGAAACAGGCTAAATTGGACTTGGAAAAGGCCCAAATTGCTCTGGACAACTCCACTGTTCACAGCACAGTGGACGGTGTGGTGCGCACCCTCATCGATGTGGATTCCGCAAAAGCCGATAACAGCCCCTTCCTGGTCGTTTCCGGTCAGGGTCAATTCACCATTACCGGTGTGCTCAGTGAGAGCTTCCTCACCAGCATTCATGTAGGTGACACAGTCACGGCCATGAGCTATGACAACGGAATGAGCTACTCCGCCACCATCTCCAAGATTGCCGATTATCCCTTGGAGAACGCTTCCGGCATGTACGGCGCTGGTAATCCCAACAGCTCTCAATATGAATTCACCGCTGTGGTGGACAACCCGGAGGGCCTCACCAATGGGTCTTATTTGGAAATCACCTTGAATGTGCAGGGAGAAACCAGCACCGATGCCATCTACCTGTGGAAAGCGTACCTCCGTCAGGACGAGGGAGGCAGCTATGTGATGAAAGCCGGCATCGACAATCGGCTTTACAAACAGTATCTGGAAGTGGGTGCCTCCATTTACAACGGGGAATATGTGGAAGTCAAAAGCGGCTTGACTATGGAAGATTACATCGCTTTCCCCTATGGTCCCGATGTGAAAGAAGGCGTTCGGGTATTGGTTGAAGGCACTGATGAGCCTCCCATTTCCGAGGACGGTTCCGGCGAAAGTCTTCCCGAAGAGGACGGCACTGACTCCCAGGAGGGTGTAGCTACGGCAGACACAGACACGGTCATGGAGGTGATGCCGGAATGATAGAAAATATTCGCCTTTCCTTTCAGGGCATCTGGGCTCATAAACTTCGTTCCGTGCTCACCATGCTGGGCATTATCATCGGTATAGCATCCATTATCTCCATTGTGTCCACCATCAAAGGCACCAACGAACAGATCAAACAGAATCTGATCGGCGCCGGCAACAACGTGGTTCGGGTCCAGCTCTACCGGCAGGATTACGACTACGTTTACGACATGACCAACGAGGGAATCCCTGAAGGCATCCCCCAGGTCAGCGATACGGTATATCAGAGCATTTTGGATCTTCCCCAGGTGGAGGACGCCGCTGTGTACACCCGGCGTCAATATTCCAACTCCTTCTATTTTGGCAACCGAGAGCTTTCCGGCTGCGAGATCTACGGTGTGGACAACTCTTTCTTCTCCACCTGCCGGTACACGGTAGATCGGGGCAGGATGTTTGTTCCCGCAGATTTTGACGAATACCATCCTGTGGTCATTCTCGACAGTGACACTGCCCAGCTGCTCTTTCAGGGAGAGGATCCCATCGGGAAGACCATCGAATACAACTCCACCGCTTTGGTGGTCATCGGCGTGGTGAAGGAAAGCAATCAATTTGAACCGGTGATCAACTCCATCGAAGATTACTATACTTACATGCAAAACCCCACTGCCGGGAAAGTCTTTCTGCCTGAAAGCGTTTGGCCCTCCCTGTTTGCTTACGACGAGCCTCAGGAAGTAGCCGTAAGGGCCTCCAACACGGAAGCCATGTCTGCGGTGGGAACGGGTGTGGCCGACCTGCTGAATCAGGAAAACACCAATGAAACCATCAAGTACCGGGCAGAGGACGTGCTGCAGCAGGCTCGCGACCTGCAAGACCTTTCCAACGCTACCAATCAACAGCTGATTTGGATTGCCAGTATTTCCCTGCTGGTGGGCGGCATTGGCGTTATGAACATCATGCTGGTGTCTGTGACGGAACGAACCCGGGAAATCGGTTTGAAAAAGGCCATCGGCGCCAAGAAAGGACGGATTCTCTGGCAATTTCTCACGGAGGCAGCGGTGCTGACCAGTTTGGGCGGTATCATTGGCGTGGGAGCAGGCATTGGTCTGGCAGAACTGATCTCCCGATTGACGCAAGCTCCTGTGGCCATCAGTGTGCCCTTTATTTTCCTGGCGGTACTTTTCTCCATGATTATCGGGGTTGTATTCGGTTTGCTGCCCTCTATCAAGGCCGCCAACTTGAATCCCATCGATGCCCTTCGCCACGAATAACACCTGCGGTGGGCACGACGCGCAGGCGGCTTTTTGGCCGCCCAACAAGGAGAGACACCTTTCCATGCAGCCCGCGTTCCTCTCAGGGAGGATAACGGTGCTCTTTTCTCACCTGCGGTGGGCATGACGTCAAAGCCGTCGGTATCTTGTGAATATCAACTGAGCACCCCTTCGGGGGTGCTTTTTTACCAGGAGGAACAGTCATGTTTCTAAACGGAGTGGAATTGGCCGGGGAACCATTTACCGGAAAAGATTCCTATTTAAATGAGATTCCTTCTATACAGCAGCTGCGGCGTCTGGATTTTTCCAAGCCTGTCACCTTTTTTGTAGGAGAAAATGGCAGTGGAAAATCTACCCTGCTGGAAGCCATTGCCGTAGCTTTTGGCTTTAACCCTGAGGGAGGATCTCGGAATTTCAGCTTTTCCACGGCGGACACCCATTCAGGACTTCATCGCTACATGACCTTGCACAGGGGCCCCTACCGGCCCAAGGACGGATTTTTCCTCCGGGCGGAAAGCTTCTACAATACTGCCAGTGAAATTGAACGTCTGGCCGAACAGGGCCCCTCATTCTACGACCGCTACGGCGGAAAATCTCTTCATCACCAGTCCCATGGAGAAAGCTTCTTGGCTCTGATCCACAACCGGTTTTGGGGGAGCGGGTTTTATCTGTTGGACGAACCGGAAGCAGCCCTCTCTCCCGCCCGGCAGCTGACCTTGCTGGCGGAGATCCACCGGTTGGTGCAGGCGGGTTCCCAGCTGTTAATTGCCACCCATTCCCCCATCCTGATGGCCTATCCCCAGGGCCAGATTCTACTCTTTGGAGACGGCACCATTCATCCGGTCCCTTATAAAGAAACAGAACATTACCAAATTACCAAGAGTTTTTTAGACGCCCCACAACGGATGTTCCAAATACTTTTTGAAATCGATGAACAGGAGGAAATATGATGAGTCAATGGACCCAAGAAGCGGAAAGCATCATGGAAGAGCGCTTTGGGAAAGACTCCGTGATCGCCCTGGCCACCCAAGGGGCCGACAGTCCAGGAGTGCGCTATGTGAACGCCTATTACCACCAAGGATGTTTTTACATCATCACCTACGGGCTTTCCCGAAAGATGGAGCAGATCCGCCAAAACCCCAGAGTTGCCCTGTGCGGAGACTGGTTTACCGGCGAGGGAACTGCAGAAAGCTTGGGGTGGTTTGGCAGCCAGGAAAACCAGGAGATTGCCGCTAGGATGCGCCAGGTTTTTTCCCAGTGGATCGATAATGGCCACAACGATTTTACGGATAGGAACACCATTATCCTGCGGGTGACGCTTACCCACTGGCTACTGCTATCTCATGGGCGGCGCTTTGAGAAAACAACGAAATAACAAAGGATGCAAAAACCCCCGAAGGAGCTTGTCCTTCGGGGGTTTTAGACTGGCAATTGAAATTTCTCAGAGACTTAGATCTCAGCGAAATACTTGATGGTACGAACCATCTGGCTGGTGTAGCTGTTCTCGTTGTCGTACCAAGCAACAACCTGCACCTGATAGGTGTCGTCGTCGATCTTGGCCACCATGGTCTGGGTAGCGTCGAACAGAGAGCCGTAGGTGATGCCGATGATGTCGGAGGACACCAGGGGCTCTTCGGTGTAGCCGAAGCTCTCGTTAGAAGCAGCCTTCATAGCAGCGTTGATGCTCTCCTTGGTGATGTCCTTGCCCTTGACAACGGCCACCAGGATGGTGGTGGAGCCAGTGGGAACAGGCACACGCTGAGCGGAGCCGATCAGCTTGCCATTCAGCTCGGGAATTACCAGGCCGATAGCCTTGGCAGCGCCGGTGCTGTTGGGAACGATGTTCACAGCGGCAGCGCGAGCGCGGCGCAGGTCGCCCTTGCGATGGGGGCCATCCAGAACCATCTGGTCACCGGTGAAAGCATGCACGGTGGTCATGATGCCGGAAACGATGGGATAGGTGTTGTTCAGGGTGTTGGCCATGGGAGCCAGGCAGTTGGTGGTGCAGGAGGCAGCGGAGATGATCTGATCCTCAGCGGTCAGGGTCTTCTCGTTGACGCTGTAAACGATGGTCTTCAGATCGTTGCCAGCAGGAGCGGAAATGACAACCTTCTTGGCGCCAGCATCGATGTGAGCCTGGCTCTTAGCCTTGGAGGTGTAGAAGCCAGTGCACTCCAGCACAACGTCCACGCCGATCTCGCCCCAGGGCAGATCCTTAGCGTCCTTCTCGGCATAGATCTTGATGGTCTTGCCGTCCACAGTGATGGAATCCTCACCAGCCTCAACCTTGTCAGCCAGAGCATAACGGCCCTGAGCGGAGTCGTACTTCAGCAGATGAGCCAGCATCTTGGGGCTGGTCAGGTCGTTGATAGCAACGATCTCATAGCCCTCAGCATTGAACATCTGACGGAAAGCCAGACGGCCGATACGGCCAAAACCATTAATAGCAACTTTAACAGACATTGGTAAAACCTCCTGAAAATGTGATAGGGTTTTCAACATCTTCTATTCTAAATCATTTTTCGAAATAATACAAGAGTTTGACAGAAAAATAACGCCAAATTCTTCCCACTTTTACCTTACATCTTTACGGAGCCGTTCTGGCAGCGCCATGCCGGGCGCCGGATTCCGCCCCGCCTTTCGGCGACCGGCGCAGGCTGTACTTCCGGAATGTGACCAGAAATACCAGCAGGAACAAGGCAACCACCAGATTTCCCACCTGAATGGAAGGTGGAATCTCCCCGGAGTAGGTGCGCCCCAACAGCAGCAGAGCCAAGTTGGAAAGGGAATAGGTCAAAGTGAGCACCACGGAAAACACCCCTGTGACAAAGAGCCGTTTGGCGGCCCCTTCCTCATCCACACCTGCCAAAAGCTTGCACAGGTAAAACAGGCTCAACAGGGTGAACACCCCGCCGAACACCGCAAAGAGATTTTCTACCGTAGAGGAGGATTTGGCGTAGAACACATACACCAGCACCACATAGAGGATCCCCCAGACTACCCCCAGAAGGTAGAGCAGAGGCACCCGTTCCAAGTTGTTTTTCCCCTGGAAAAATCCCAGGGAAACAACCAGCTGGCACAGTCCAAACAGGACACAGGCAGCCGCAAACAGCAGGTGAAGAATCCCGTAACTGGGGTCCGATGAAGTGGTCTCCTGAAGGTTCATCCACTGCCATATTCCCGACAGCACCAGCACCACACCGGACAACAGGGCCACTGCGCCGGCCACCCCGTTTTTCCGGGGCACATAGGGGCCAAAATACCGGCGGGACCGGAAACACATCCAGGCGGCCAACAATCCCATCACCACGGGAACGCCAAAAGATACCCAGGCCATTACGCCTCCGTCCGTGTAAAAGCCCGTTTCATAGTCGAAGCAGTAAAGCATTTGCACCACGCGCAGCAGGACCCCTGCGGCAAACCCCACACAGGTCACTTTCAGCGCGTTGCCCACATTCATCAGTTTCATGGTTTCAACCCTTACTTTTTTGTTTTTCTCCAAAAGAGGAGAGGCCGTTCTGGGCTTGAGCCCCGGCCTCTCTCAAGTATAGCATATTCTCTTTTGTTTTCCAATAGATATATTCCCGTAGAGGTTCGTTCCCGGACGGGCTTCTCACAGATTTCTCAGCTCCGCTCATCCAGGGGAACGTAGGTCTGATCCACAGGCAACGCCCGGTAGGCAGGACGCATGATTCTGCCTCCGGTGGTCAGCTCCTCAATCCGGTGGGCGCACCATCCGGCAATCCGGGAAACCGCAAACATGGGGGTGAACAAATCCTCCGGGATCCCCAGCATCTCGTAAATCAACCCGGAGTAAAAATCTACATTGGCGCTGATCACCTTGCTCTTTCCCGTCACCCGCTGGAAAGCCGAAGGAGACAGTCGCTCCACTGTTTCGTACAGGGCCAGTTTCCGGTCGTAGCCCTTTTCTTTGGCCAAGCTCTGAGCTTTTTCCTTCAGAATCACCGCCCGGGGATCGGAAAGGGTGTACACCGCATGACCCATACCATAGATCAGGCCGCTGTGATCCGCTGCTTCCCCACGGAGAATCTTCTCCAGATAGGCTTCCACTTCGTCCTCGTCTTCCCAATGCTCCACATGGGCCATCAAATCGTCCATCATCATCCGGACCTGATGGTTGGCGCCGCCATGTTTATAGCCCTTCAGGGAGCCCACTGCAGCACCGATGGCCGAGTAAATATCCGTCCCGGCCGAAGTGAGTACCCGGGTGGTAAAGGTGGAGTTGTTGCCGCCTCCGTGCTCCGCGTGAAGTACCATGCACAAATCCAACAGTCTGGCCTCTTCATGGGTAAATTTCCGGTCCGGCCGCAAAGCGTTCAGGATGGCCTCGGCCGTGGAATGGTTCGGCTCGTAGGGGTGGAAAAACATGCTCTGTTTGTCAAAATGCCGCCGCTTCACCTGATAGGCATAGGACATGATAGAAGGCATCCGGGCAATCAGAGAAATGCTCTGGCGCATGTTGTTTTCTAAGGACTGGTCGTCCGGGCTGTCGTCGTAGGAATACAAAGCCAGCACGGAACGGGCCAACTTGTTCATGATATTTTTGGAAGGGGCTTTGATGATCATATCTTCGGGGAAATATTCCGGCAGCTCCCGGTTATCAAAGAGCAGACGTCCCATCCGCTCGTACTGGGTCCGGGTGGGAAGCTGACCAAAAATCAAAAGCCACGCCACTTCCTCAAATCCAAACCGGTCTTCTTTTTCACAGCCCCGGACAATGTCCTCCACGTCGATGCCCCGATAGGTGAGCCGGCCTTTATCCGGAATCTTGTCCCCGTCGGCAATCAGATAGCCGTGCACATTGCAAACATGGGTCAACCCGGCCATGACGCCCGTCCCATCGGCGTTGCGCAGGCCCCGTTTCACCCGGTGCCGTTCAAACTCCTCGGGAGTAATCACGTTATTTCTCTTGTATTCCTCACACAGCTCCTGAATGGTGGTGCTGTTGGGCGCCTCGTTGTTCAGCCGTTCCACAGCCCTCTCTCCTTTCCAAAACGATGATTGTTTGATTGTACTCCAGGAGTTCGGGAAAGTCAACGGTTTTTGCAAGATTCACTTTGAAATACTTTATTTTTGCGGGAATACTTTCGAAAAATCTTACAAATATGAATATTTTTCTTTTCAATCATGCAAAAAGAAGGTGTGTATATGTCTCCTCGATCCCTCCGTACCCTACGCTTGCTGGCCCTCTGGTTTTTTCTCCTATACGCCGCTTTCACCTTGGTTCCCGGAGCTGTTTACGGATTGTACCGTTCTCGGGAAGCAGCCAAGCAAGAGAATTTCCTTCCGGCTTCCACCGCTCAGGAATTCTCCCTTTCCAGTGATGCGCCGGAATTTTTGGAGGGGGCCGCCTTGCCCGAACCTTCTCCCGCTTCTCCGGAAGAGAGTTTCACCGTCTATGACACTTCCACCGGTGAGACCCTCACCCTGACACCGGAGGAGTTTCTGCCTGCCGCATTGGCCTGCGAAATGGACTTGTCCGCACCGGAAGAAGCTCTGAAAGCCCAGACCGTGGCCCTGTATACCTTCTACACCTACCAGAAACAACACAGTGAGGAGACGGAAGCAGACTTCGCCTGCGATTCGGAACAATGGCTCGTCTATGTGCCCCAGTCCGCCATGGAGGAACGGTGGGGAGAAGAATTTTCTTCCCTGTACGAAACCCTGCAACAGGTGGTTTCCTCGGTTCAGGGTCAAATGCTCACCTGGGAGGGCGAGCCCATTCAGGCAGCTTTTTGCTCCATTTCCGGCGGCGCTACCCAATCCGCTCTCGCCGCCTGGGGAGAAAAGATCCCCTACCTGCAAACCGTGCCCAGTCCGGGAGATTGTTTTGCACAGGGATACCTTTCCTCTGTGACACTGACGGGAGAAGAATTGAGCCAACTGGGCCAGGAGGCCTTTGATCAGGAAGTGGATTTTTCCGGATCCCAGGAAGAGTGGATCACCGAGATGGTCTATGGGCCTTCCGGCTACGTGGAAACCGCCTGTCTGGGAGGAAAAACAGTGACCGGAGAAGAATTGCGGGAAGTCCTTGGCCTGAGAAGCGCCTGTTTCCAGCTGACTTATGAGGAGGGCTGCTTTCACTTTACAGTCCATGGCTGGGGACATGGCGTTGGGATGAGCCAGGCCGGCGCCATCTTTCTGGCCAATCAAGGGGAAAGCTACCAGGAAATTCTTGCCCACTATTACCCGGGCGCCGTACTGACAACCGAATCCTGAGCTATCATACAAAAAAGGGAGACAGCGCCGGCTGTCCCCCTTTTTCCATTTAGAACCAAATCACTTTTCTTTGATGTGCACATCCAACTGGGAATAGGGAATGGAAATCCCCTCCCGGTCGAAGGCTTCCTTTACCGATTCCTGCATGGCATAGTACACGCTCCAGTAATCTTCCTGCTGGCACCAAAGCTTCGCCACCACTGTGACAGAGCTGTCCTTCATCTCTCCCACCGCCACCAAAGGAGCAGGGTCGGACAAAACTCGGGAATCCCCGGTGGCCAGGTCCCACAGAATCTGTTTTGCCTTTTTTAAATCCGCCTGATAGGAAACCCCGTAGCTCAAGTCCAACCGCCGGGTCCCACTGCTGGTAAAGTTTACCACCACGTCGCTGGTGATCATGGAATTGGGAATCACCACTTCCTTGTTGTCAAAGGTGGAAAGGGTGGTGGACAAAATCTCAATTCGCTTTACCGTTCCCTCATAGGTGCCCAAAGAGAGATAATCCCCCATCTTGAAAGGCTTGGTAAAGATGATCTGCATCCCGCTGACCAGATTGGACAAGCTCCCCTGCAAAGCAAAGCTGGCTGTAAGGCCCGCAGCGCCCAGGGCTGCAATCATGGATGTGATGTTTACCCCCAGCTGCGCAATGGCGCTGACAGTGGCCACCAACAACACCAGCGCCTTGACCAAGGATCCTACAAAGCTGACCACCAGCGCGTCCGCTTTCCCTTTGGAGATCGCCCGGCGGGTCAGGCGGGCCGCCAAGCGGGCCAGGAACCAACCTCCGAAAAAGATCAAAACAGCCAACACCAGATCCCCTAGAAATCCGGTTACACCGTGTAAAAATGAATTCCAAACGGTTTCCCAGTCCATTATTCTCACCCTTTCTTCCGGGCACTCCTTGGGGAGCCTGCCAAGGGACACCGGCTATTTTTCCGTATTATACCACAACCTTTTCCAAAAGAAAATTTACCTTCCCTGTTTTTTCCCTTTTCCTTTCCCAGAAACGGAAAATATGCTATAATGTCTTATCATTACGTCGCTTTTTGATGAAAAACGGGAGCGTGAACATGGACAGCACCATCACTACCAGCGCCATGAGCGCCAGCCTTTTGGCTCGAAATGTATATTGTGTCTGCTTCCCCCTGCGGGATAGCCTGGATTCCCTTCAGGGGGATTTGGCCCAAGTGCGGAAAAGCTTTTTCTCCGGCGGAAAAAAATCCGTCCGGGTGGGAAAACGGGAAACCATCCGGGGATTTGAAGGAAAATTACAGGGAAAGCTCAGCCGCCATGGGTTCTACTGGAGGAAAACAGTTCTCCGGGTTGCCGGCACCAAACGGCTTTTATTGGAAGAAGCCTTCGACCAAAAAGGAGGATTTGTGTTGGTCACCCGGGATTTTCAGGGAATCATCAAAAGCCGGGTGTTCTTCGACAAATCCCACCTTTGGATCAAATCCGAATATTATGAACCTTGGGACAACAAGACTGCCCGAGTCATTTTCAAACCTGTAGAAGCCGATCACCGGGTAGAACGGTTTGACTGGGACAACAAAAATAAACGCTACCGCTCCACCATGCTGTACCCTATCCCCTATTGGGAAGGTACTGCTGGCCAGAGCTTGCTGAACGCCAAGTTCGGAGATCCTCAATTTTTGGTGTCCACGGAAGAAGGGGTCTTTTGCTACTGCCCCCAAACCGAGGCCCAAGCTCGCCAAGCGGCCATGAAAGAGCTGCAAGGAGGAACGGTCATGCTCCTCCCTGCTTGGGAAATCAAAGAAGGCGCTCTGGCCCAGGAGGAAGACGAGGATCTTTTAGGCGTCTCCTTTACCAGTTTGGAGGAATATGCTCAGTATCAGTCCTCTGAAGAGCAGCCCGCTCCCGCCCAGGAGGAAGAGGCAAAGTCCCAAGAGCAGCCTGCTCCCACCCAGGAGAAAGGGGCAAAGTCCCAAGAGCAGCCTGCTCCCACCCAGGAGAAAGAGACAAAGTCCCAAGAGCAGCCCACTCCCACCCAGGAGAAAGGGGCAAAGCCCCAAGAGCAGACAGAAGGGAACTCTTCCTCGCCTATGGACCCGGACGGCCAGGCGATCCTGCAAGCTGCCAGGGCAGCCATGAAAGAAAAGCCCTCTCACCCCTCTTCCGCTCCGAAAGAGAGGGAGATGCCAGAGCTGGAACCTGCTTCTCAAGCCATTCTCAAGGCAGCTCGAAAAGAACAGGAAAAAGAGATCCAGGATACTTCCTCCTCTTTGCCGGAAGCCCTTGAGGTGCGGCAGGGAACCATCTCTGGCAGAGGCCGGACCCAACATGCCGGAGGACTTACCACTTACGAAGGGGAATTCCGCAACGGAAAACGGGAAGGATTCGGTTCCTACTATTTCAAGGACGGAAACCTGTGCTACGCAGGGTTCTGGAAAGAGGACAAAAAAGACGGCTTGGGAGTTTCCTTCCGGGACAGCGATCACGCTCTGCACATCTCTCGATGGAAAGAGGGCGTCCCCGGAGAATTTGTCACCCTTTTTGACAAGGACGGCAATCTCCGCTACAGTGGCCGGATTGAAAACGGAAAAAAACAGGGAGCTGGGATCTCCTATAATCAGGAGGATGGAACCATCTTTGTGGGAAAATGGCAGGACGGACATCCCACGGGAATTGGCTCCGCTTTTGACAGGGATGGAAACCTGGTGTATTACGGCGCTTGGGATCAGGGAAAACGCTGCGGCCATGGAACAGAATTCGATAAAAATGGCGGCATCGTTTTCGACGGAGAATGGCGCGACGGCAAATATTACAACGGGATCCTCTATCAGAAATTGGATCGGGAACAGGAGGGATCCTCCGGTTCCACCGGTCCCTTCTGGGATCTGTAAGGGAAAGGAGGAACGGCCATGGAATGGGTGGAATTGTTGAATATGGAATACGGGGAATGTGTGGTGCTGGGCGGTAAAAACCGCAGCATCCTCATGGTGGATTGCGGCAGCGTCAGCCAGAAGCTTCGGGAAGGAGATGTTCCTCTGGACGCCTGGGTGGAAACCATTGCCGCCCGGTACGAGTCCTCTTTGGATCGGTATTTTCTTTTGACCCATTACCACAGAGATCACCTTTCGGGATTTCAGAAAATCCTGGAACGCCATCCCGGTTACTTCACCCGGGTCTTTCTTCCCCGACTTCCCCAGGACCGGCGAGGTTCCCTGCCTTTTCTGGAGTTTGCCCTATTCGCCTATTTGTTCCTTCCCCCCCAGTCCGACGCCTTCCAGGTGAACACCTGGTGTGTCCGCGCTTTCCGTTCCCTGGAGAAAAGCCTGGGTGCCGACAGGATCTTCACCGTAGGCGCCGGGGATGTATTCCACTTTGACGGGGTGGATTACCAGGTTCTCTGGCCCCAAAAGCAAGAGTATCCCTTTGACCCCATGCTACTTTCCGCTTTGGAATCCCTCAATGTGCTCTTCGCTCCTCCCTTCCAGCCCCAGTGCGTGAAAAGGTTTATGGAATTGAAAGCAAAATTCCTGTCCATGTACCAGCAATGTGCTGAGGAGTTTTCCGTGTCGGGAAGGGCTTTGCCTGACCAGCGTCGGGCTTCCCTGGAACAGCTCAACGGCTTTCTGGAGGAACTGGAAGGACTGCGGGAAGAACTGAACGTGTCCCCTGAGGCCCATGACGCCAGGGAGTTGCTCCAGAATCCCCTCAACGCCGGAGCTTACTCCAACGGCATCAACGGGGCGTCGGTGGTGTTTCAAAATGTGCGTCAGGGAGGCCCCGGAGAGCAGGATTTGCTGATGACCGGGGACGCCACACCGGAAACGCTCTCCGCGCTGGCAGACCAGCTCTACGACGGCTATTACATTCTCAAAGCCCCCCACCATGGAACCGCTTCCGGATACAGCAACTTGTTCCAGGATATGAGCGCTGCCCATCTGCTGATCAGCAATGGTGAATACCACGCCGGTGGTGCTGTGGCACAAGCTTATATCGACCGGGAAGATTCTGTGCGCCACTGTACCAATACGGGGGCCTGCAAATGGTTCCGGGCATCCCAGGGCTGCTGCAACCGCTTGGCCTACTGCTACGACCAGGAAACGGGGCCTGGTCTGGTTATCAAATGCCTTGCGGCTTCCAATCAGCGGGGAAAATCTCCTGGATGCAAAATCCGGGTGGTCGGTCCCCGGGGAGAACGGGGATGTCTCTGCGACTTGTGATGTCCTATTCCGCTTCTTTTGCCTCTTACAGACAGGTTTTACGCCTGTCTGTTTTTGTTTTGCCAGGGCTCTACAGGGGAAAATGTTTTCCTTCCGGCTTGGGAAAAACCGACAAACCTGGCCCCAGCTGTCTGTTTTCTTTTTTGTCGCTTCATGATACAATATGTATCAGAGGGCGGTCAGTATTTTCTACCCACCGCCCCTTGTGGAAAAAGTAACCGCCCACTGCAGGTGAAGGGTCAGCGGAGCATTTTTTCTACGTCGCCGATGAGATTTCCAACGGAATGCATGGCCTTTCCGGCGTTTTTGCGCATATGGGAGACCTTTTTGTGGCTGCTTGACATCATCTTGCTGCTCACTGCGGCCACCGCCACACCGGCCAACATCCCCATGCCGATCCCTTTTACCATGTTCATTGTCTGTTTCATGATCGTCTCCAACCTCCATAGTGTGAATATCCATTTGACCAGCCTTACCATTGCCGTCGAGTTCAGCATTCCCGTTGTCCTCCTGGTTTATTCTATTGATGTGTTACCAAACAAAGCCAAGTTAAGAAAGGCAGTTGACGTTTTTTGCCAAGTCTGAATATCGTTTTAGTAGAACCGGAAATCCCCCAAAATACGGGGAATATTGCCCGTACCTGCGCTGTCACAGGCGCCGCTCTTCATCTGGTGGGCCCCATGGGCTTTCGCCTGGAAGATAAACGCCTGCGCCATGCGGGCTTGGATTATTGGCCTTACCTGACGCTCTCCACTTACGCTAGTTTGCCCGAGTTTTTTGAGAAAAACCAGGGTGCGTTTTTCTTTTTCTCCACCAAAGCGCAACATCGTTACACGGACGTTTCCTATCCTCACGACTGCTATCTGTTTTTTGGCAGGGAATCGGCCGGACTGCCGGAGGAGCTCCTGTTTCATCACCCGGATTCCTGCGTGCGGATCCCCATGCTGGATGAGGCCCGCAGCCTAAACCTGGCCAACTCCGTGGCCATTGGGGCTTTCGAAGTGCTTCGGCAATGGGATTTTCCGGAGTTGTCCTGCAGCGGAGAACTCCGCTCCTTTGACTGGGCTGCCGCCAAGGAAGCTCATCCCACCTCCGAGTTTCTTTGAGAAACGTCCCCGGGCCAAAATTTATTCACAAATTGTACCCATAGATTTCACAGAGCAGGACTAAGCTGAAGGTGGATTCTATCAGATTTTGGAGAAGAGGGGAATTACTATGCCGCATTTCATCGAATTTCAAAACGTGTGCAAGTATTACACCATGGGAGAAAACCGCATTGCCGCTGCGGATCACATCAGCTTCTATGTGGATCAGGGAGAATTTTGCGTCATCGTGGGTCCTTCCGGCGCCGGAAAAACCACTGTGCTCAACATGCTGGGAGGCATGGATACCTGCGACGAGGGGGATATCTACCTGGATGGCCATAAGATTAGCGCCTACACTCCGAAACAGTTGACTACCTACCGCCGGTATGACGTGGGGTTTGTGTTCCAGTTTTACAACTTGGTCCAGAACCTTACCGCTTTGGAGAATGTGGAGCTGGCCAGCGAAATTTGCCGGGAACCTTTGGACGCCAAGGAAACTTTGGTGGATGTGGGCCTGGAGGACCGGCTGCGCAATTTCCCAGCCCAGCTTTCCGGCGGCGAACAACAACGTGTGGCCATCGCCCGAGCTTTGGCCAAGAATCCCAAAATTCTCCTGTGTGACGAGCCCACAGGCGCCTTGGACTACAACACCGGAAAAGCCGTGTTGGGATTGCTTCAGGACACCTGCCGGAAGACAGGGCGCACTGTGATTGTCATCACCCACAACAGCGCCCTCACCGCCATGGCGGACCGGGTCATCCGGATCAAGAGCGGCAAGGCCATTTCCAATGAAGTCAACCCCCATCCCACCCCTGTGGAAGAAATTGAGTGGTGAGTACCGTGAACAAAACCTATATAAAAACCGTGCTGCGCACCGTCCGCAGTACCATGTCCCGCTTTTTGGCCATTTTTGCCATTGTGGCTCTGGGTGTGGGATTTCTGGCTGGATTGCTCTCCTCCCCAGTGGATATGCGGGTTTCCGCCGACCATTATTATGACGAAACCAATCTGTATGACATCCGGCTTCTTTCCACACTGGGTCTCACCGAGGAAGATCTGGAACAGGTTCGTCAGGTGGAAGGGGTAGCCGCTGCTATGCCCGTTTACGACACGGACTTGGTGCTGGTTTCCCAGGAAGGGGACAACTACACCACTCGGATGCACAGTCTCCCCCAAGGAGTGGAGGAGGGCTCCTCCGACTACCTGAACCAACTGGTACTTCAGGAAGGCCGCATGCCGGAGAAAGCCGGAGAATGCGTGATTGTCCTCACCCAATCCCTGACCGAAGAAAAGAACTGGATCGGAGAAACCTTGCGGCAGGATCCCGACAATCCGGTGGAGGATATGGAAGATACCTTTACCGTGGTGGGAACCGTCAAGAGCTCCGCGTACATCTCCGTGGAACAGGAACATACCACCGTGGGCAGCGGCACTTTAAATCTGCTGGCATACACGGTACCGGAAAGTTTTTCCTATGACTATTACACAGGGTTTTATCTGGCAGTAGAGGACACCCTGGATCTGAATTCCTTCTCCCAGGAATATAAGGACAAGGTGGCCGCTGTCACCGACCGGTTGGAACCCTTGGGAGAAGAACGTTCTCAAGTCCGGTATCAGGACCTGATCGACGAGGCCAATGAAGAATTGGACGATGCCCGGGCAAAATATGAAGACGCCAAGGCGGAAGCGGACGCGGAATTGGCAGACGCCCTCCAGCAGTTGGAAAACGGCCAACAGGAATTGGATGAAAACCGTCAGACCCTGGAGGATGCTCAGGCGGAGATTCAGGACGGTTGGGCCCAGCTGGAACAAAAACGGAAAGATTCCCAGGCCCAAATCGCCTCTGCCCAGCAGGAAATCAATAACGGATACGCCCAGATCCAGGACTATCAAGCTCAGCTGGATTCCGGGATGGCTCAAGTCCAGGAAGCCCAGGAACAACTGGACGAAGGTTACGCCTCTTTGACGGAGAATCAGCAAACCTTGGAGAACACCAAGGCCCAACTGGATGAAACCAAGGCCCAGCTGGACAGCTTGACCCAGGGAAAAGAACAGCTTTGGCAAGCCGTCCAGGCAGCCGGGTTCCCAGTAACGGACACTTCTGATCAGGCTGCTCTCACCGTAATCGGCCAGCTGGAGCAGCTTTCCCCGGAGATGGGGCAGCAATTTGCCCCTCTGAAAACCGGGCTGGAAGCCTTGGCGGCAGAAGGAACAGACACAGATTCTGCCCTGGCCGCCTGGGAATCCGGAAACGCCCAGTACCAGGAAGGATTGGCAGCCTTTGAAGCCGCCAAGGAGGAATTAGATCAAAACCAGGCTGCCTTGGACCAGCAACTCTCCGGGCTCTACACCCAACAGGCAACCCTCAACGACAAGAAGGCCCAACTGGACGCCAGTTACACCCAACTGCAGCAGAGCACCCAGACAGCACAAACGGAATTCGCCAATGCGGAAGCCCAGCTCAATGACGCCCAGGTCCAGTACGATGAGGGCATGGCCCAGTTGGAGGAAGGGCAAAAGGAGCTGGATCAGGGCCGGGAAGAATACGAAGACGCCAAAGCGGAAGCGGAAGAAAAACTCAGCGACGCCGAAGAAAAGATCAAGGATGGAGAAAGCCAGGTCCGGGATATCGAAGAGGGCGAGTGGTACATCTTCACCCGGGATGACAACACCAGTTACGCAAGCTACGGCTCCAATGCCGATAAGATCGCCGCCATCGCCACCGTGTTTCCCCTGTTCTTCTTCCTGGTAGCGGCCCTGGTTGCCCTGACCACCATGACCCGCATGGTGGAGGAAGAGCGGCAGCAGATCGGCACCTTGAAAGCCCTGGGGTATTCTCCCTTGAAAATTGCCGCCAAGTATCTGTTTTATGCCGCCTTTGCAAGTATCGCCGGCTGTGTGCTGGGATTGGCGGTAGGCACCCAGTTGTTCCCCACCGTGATCATCAACGCTTACAACATCATGTACGATGTGCCCGACATTCTGACTCCCTTCCACTTCACCTACGCCCTTGTGTCCTCTTTGGCGGCAGTGGTGTGCACTCTGGGGGCCACCCTCAGTGCCTGCTGGGCGGAATTGCGGGAAGTGGCAGCCCGGCTCATGCTTCCCAAAGCTCCCAAGGCCGGAAAACGAATTTTCCTGGAACACATCACTCCCCTTTGGAGCCGTCTGAAGTTTACCCAGAAGGTCACCGCTCGAAACTTGATCCGTTACAAAAAGCGATTCTTCATGACCGTGATCGGCATTGCCGGGTGCACGGCTCTGTTGGTGACAGGCTTTGGAATTCGGGATTCCATCTCCGACATTGTGGACCTTCAGTTTGGCCAGCTCAACCAATATCAGCTCACGGTGGGCCTCAAAGATGAAAGCGCCTTGGAGGGAAGAGACTTACAAGAGATCCTGTCCGACACCTCTCGGATCCGGAGTTACCTGGCTGTTTCCATGGATGACGCCCAGGTGGTGCCCACCAAGAACCACCCCAAGGATGACGTCACCTTGATGGTGCCCTCGGATGTGGAAGAGTTTACGCAGTATTTCCAGTTCCGCCACAGAACCAACAGCCAACCGGTCACCTTTGACGAGGACGCGGTGATCATCACGGAAAAGCTTTCCGAACGGCAGAATCTCCGGGTAGGCGATACCATTACCCTGGAAAACGGAGATGGGGTTCAGGCTTCTCTGACCATTACCGACATCTGCGAAAACTATGTATATCACTATGTGTACCTGTCCCCCAGCACCTATGAGAAGGCCTTTGGAAGCACACCTGCCAACAATGCCGTGCTCTGCATGCTGCCAGAGGACGAAAATGAGGGCACCGAGGACGCTTTGACCACCGACCTGCTCAAGTGCAGGGATGTGTCGGGGGCCCAGTTTACCACCGAGCTTTCCCGGAGCTTTGACAACACCATCCAAAGCATCGACTATATTGTGGTGGTGCTTATCATTTCCGCTGGAGCGCTGGCCTTTGTGGTGCTCTACAATCTGACCAACATCAACATCACCGAACGGGAAAAGGAATTGGCCACCATCAAGGTTTTGGGATTCTATGACGGAGAGGTCTCCGCCTACATCTATCGGGAAACCGCCCTGCTCACCTTGATCGGCACCGCCGCCGGGCTTGTCCTAGGCATCTTCCTCCACCAGTTCGTCATCCGCACCGCCGAGGTGGACATGGTCATGTTCGGCAGATCGATCTATTGGCCTAGCTTTGTGTGGGCCGCCCTGCTCACCCTTTTCTTCAGTATGCTGGTCAACCTGGTCATGCACCGGAAACTGAAAAAAATCAGCATGGTGGAAAGTATGAAGGCCCCGGAGTAAGGTCTCCTTTCCCCAACACCCGAAAAACCCAGGTTTTCCGGCCATGCTGGGAAGAATTCAAAATTTCTCTGCCCTTTTCACTAAATTTGGCTTGAAAAGGGGCGCAATCTGTAATACAATTATATTCAGTAATTTGTGCATTATTTCACAATCTCATATCTTGATTAAAGGAGTGCACTGAACATGAGCTTTCTCAGTAAAAAGACAATTGATGACATTGATGTAAAAGGCAAGCGGGTCTTGGTCCGCGTCGACTTCAACGTTCCTATGAAGGATGGCGTGATCACCAACGATAACCGTATTGTCGCGGCTCTGCCCACCATCAAGAAGCTGGTGGCCGACGGCGGCAAAGTGATCCTTTGCAGCCATCTGGGCAAGCCCAAGAATGGTCCCGAGGCTAAGTTCAGCCTGGCTCCCTGCGCCGTTCGTCTGTCCGAGCTGCTGGGCCAGCCCGTTGTCTTCGCCGACGACGACAACGTGGTGGGTGACAACGCCAAAGCCGCTGTGGCCGCTATGAAGGACGGCGACGTGGTTCTGCTCCAGAACACCCGTTTCCGCAAGGAAGAAACCAAGAACCTGGAGCCCTTCAGCTCTGAGCTGGCTAGCCTGGCTGATGTCTATGTGAACGATGCTTTCGGCTCCGCTCACCGGGCTCACTGCTCCACCGCCGGTGTCACCGACCATATCAAGGACACTGCCGTGGGCTATCTGATGGGCAAGGAAATCGAGTTCCTGGGCAACGCTGTGAACAATCCTGTGCGTCCCTTCGTGGCCATTCTGGGCGGCGCCAAGGTTGCCGATAAGCTGAGCGTCATCGAGAACCTGCTGACCAAGGTGGACACCCTGATCATCGGCGGCGGCATGGCCTACACCTTCCTGAAGGCTCAGGGCAACGAGGTGGGCACCTCTCTGGTTGACGACGAGAAGCTGGATTACTGCAAGAACATGCTGCAAAAGGCCCAGGAGAAGGGCGTTAAGTTGCTGCTGCCCCTGGATACTGCTGTGGCTGCTGCTTTCCCGGATCCCATCGACGCTCCCATCGAAGTGGAGTATGTGGACTCCGATAAGATCCCCGCTGATAAGATGGGCCTGGATATCGGCCCCAAGACCCAGGCTGCTTTTGCCGAGGCCGTGAAGAGTGCCAAGACCGTGGTTTGGAATGGCCCCATGGGCGTGTTCGAGAACCCTGTTCTGGCTGAGGGCACCAAGGCTGTGGCCAAGGCTCTGGCTGAGACCGATGCCACCACCGTCATCGGCGGTGGCGACTCCGCTGCTGCTGTGATGCAGCTGGGCTATGCGGACAAGATGTCCCATATCTCCACCGGCGGCGGCGCTTCTCTGGAATACCTGGAAGGCAAAGTCCTCCCCGGCATTGCTTGCATCGCTGACAAATAAATCGCTTCCGAAATGCGGCGGCCCCAAGCCGCCGCATTTTTAACGGGTTCCGCCCCCTGGGACGAGCCTGCTATAACCTTTCAATTCATTATCTAAAAGGAGAGAATTCCCTATGAATAAAGCACTGCGCAAAGCCGTTATCGCCGGCAACTGGAAAATGAACAAGACCCCTGCTGAAGCCAAAGAACTGATTGCCGCCATCGCTCCCCTGGTGAAGGATGCCGGCTGTGAAGTGGTTGCATGCACTCCCTATGTGGATCTGTCTTCCGCCCAGGAAGCCGCTGCTGGCACCAACATTCAGATCGGTGCCGAGAACTGCCACTGGGAAAAGAGCGGCGCCTACACCGGCGAAATTTCTGCTGAAATGCTCACCTCTATGGGCGTGAAGATTGTCATCATCGGCCACAGCGAGCGCCGTCAGTATTTCGGTGAAACCGACGTCACCGTGCAGAAGCGTGTCCGCGCCGCTCTGGACGCCGGCATGACTGTGATCCTCTGCGTCGGCGAGACCCTGGAGCAGCGGGAGCAGGGCATCACCAGCGAGCTGGTTGCCATGCAGACCAAGATTGCTCTGTGCGGCGTCACCGAGGAAGAGCTGAAGCGGATCATCATCGCTTACGAGCCTGTGTGGGCCATCGGCACCGGCAAGACCGCCACTGCCGAGCAGGCCAATGAAGTGTGCCACACCATCCGTGAGACCATCTGCCAGGTTTACGGCCAGGCTGCTGCGGACGGCATCACCATCCAGTACGGTGGCTCCATGAACGCAGGCAACGCTGCTGAGCTGCTGGCTCAGCCCGACGTGGACGGCGGTCTGATCGGCGGCGCTTCCCTGAAGCCCAACGACTTTGCCACCATCGTCAAGGCAGCTACCGAGGGCTAAGCTCTGTGAACTGCCCTATCTGCGGAAAAGAGATGGAGCCTGGTTTTGTGCAGACTAATCAAAGAGCTGCCTGGGTCAAAAAGCCTCATCCCTTGACGTTGATGCCCAAGGATGGAGAAATCCTTCTGGACAACAAAATTTTTAGTTCTTGTTCCTTCCCCGGCTGGATTTGTAAAGCGTGTAAAAAAATAGTGCTGGACTATGAGGGAAAATCCAGCCAGGAAGGATAATTCTCAGCTGCAAAAATCGCTCGCAGATACCGCAGCTTACAAGTTCTTTGCTTTTTTCTCTCAAGAAAGAAGAGAATAGGCGCACCAGAAGGTGCGACCTTTATCAGGCTATCCTTTGGGAAAGCCTGGGAAAGGATGTGTCATTACTGTGAAAAAACCTCTCGTTTTGATGATTTTGGACGGCTTTGGCATTGCTCCCGCCGAGGGAAACGCCATTGCTGCTGCCAAAAAACCCAATCTTGATAAAATCTTCGCAGAAAACCCCCACACCCAGATCGGCGCTTCCGGCATGGACGTGGGCCTGCCTGACGGTCAGATGGGCAACAGCGAAGTAGCCCACACCAACATCGGTGCCGGCCGCATCGTCTACCAGGAGCTGACCCGGATCACCAAGTCCGCCCAGGACGGGGACATGGATAAGAACGAGGCTCTGGTGAAGGCCATGAAGAACGCCAAGGAGAACGGCAAAGCCCTGCACTTTATGGGTTTGCTGTCCGACGGCGGTGTTCACAGCCACAACTCTCACCTTTACGCTTTGCTGGAAATGGCCAAGCGCATGGGTCTGGAGAAAGTGTTTATCCACTGCTTTATGGACGGCCGTGACGTGCCCCCCTCCAGTGGTAAGGACTATGTGGCAGACCTGCTGAAAAAGCTGGACGAGATCGGTGTAGGCAAAGTGGCCACCGTCATGGGCCGTTACTACGCCATGGACCGTGACAACCGCTGGGAGCGTGTGGAGAAAGCCTATGCTGCCATGGTGTACGGCGAAGGCGAACAGGCAGACTGCCCTCTGTGCGCCATGCAGAATTCCTATGACAAGGAAGTCACTGACGAGTTTGTGGTGCCCACCGTCATCAAGGGTGCCGAGCCCATCAGCGAAGGGGATTCCGTCATCTTCTACAACTTCCGTCCTGACCGTGCTCGTGAGATCACCCGCACTCTGGTGGATCCCGATTTCACCGGCTTTGAGCGGAAGAAGGGCTTCTTCCCCTTGACCTATGTGTGCATGACTCAGTACGATGCCACGATGCCCAATGTTGACGTGGCATACAAGCCTGAATCTCTGGTGAACACCTTTGGCGAATATATCTCCAACAAGGGTCTGACCCAGCTGCGCATCGCTGAAACCGAGAAGTACGCTCATGTAACCTTCTTCTTCAATGGCGGTGTGGAAAAGCAGTATCCCGGCGAAGACCGGATCCTGGTCAAGTCCCCTGCTGTGGCAACCTATGACCTGCAGCCCGAAATGAGCGCTTACGAGGTTACCGACAAGATGGTGGAAGCCGTCAAGTCCGGCAAGTACGACGCTTTGATTCTCAACTACGCCAACTGCGACATGGTGGGCCACACCGGCGTGTTCGAAGCCGCTGTAAAGGCTGTGGAAGCAGTGGACACCTGTGTAGGCCGGGTTGTGGAAGCCGTAAAGGAAATGGGCGGCTGCGTGCTGCTCACCGCCGACCACGGCAACGCCGACCGGATGGTGGATACCGACGGTTCTCCCTTTACTGCCCATACCACCAATCCCGTTCCCTTCTGTGTGATCAACCATCCCTGCCAGCTTCGGGAAGGCGGCCGTTTGGCGGACATCGCCCCCACGATGCTGAAGATTCTGGATCTGCCCCAGCCTGCCGAAATGACCGGCGAAAGCATCATCCTGTAAAACAGGGAATCCTCCGGGATTCTTCTGATTTGTTTTCCACAAAAGAAAAGGCCTCCGGTGTAAAACCGGGGGCTTTTTTTCATGGGGATTACTTTTTCGAGGGTTCGGATTCTCCTTGACCTTGGGTCCAAAGCTTCCCCAGAATGTCCTTGAGGACCAGGAAGGCGTCTTGAGGGGTGTATCCATACTCCTGCTCCAATTGCCGGATTAGCGCCTGCAGAGGGCTTGTATACCGCTCTATTTCCACCTCTTCCTGATATTGGGTCAAGATGGGATACATTTGACCCCACAGCTTTGTCCAGTCAATCTTCTGTTGAGTCTCTTCACTGGTGCGGGCAATTACCTGCTGTATCTCCCGAACATCTGCATCATATTCCACCAACTGGTCCAGGGTCACCCGATACAGCTCCGCCAGATGTTTGGATTGGCGTATGTCGGGAAGAGTTTCGTCCAGTTCCCATTTGGAAATGGTCTGTCTGCTGACTCTCAACTGTTCCGCCACCTCTTCCTGGGTCATCCCACTCTTCTTCCGAGCGTTCCATAAACTGTTGCCTAAACTCATCCGCTTTCCTCCCTTTCCCTAGGTTTACCCCTAGTATACGAGATTCCCTGACGAAAATCTACCAGGATTTCCTTCCCCTTTCGCCCGTTTTCCTTCCATCCTGCAGAATTGAACCCCCATGTATTTCCCGTAGATTTTTTCTTGTAGAGAACTATAGCAGCCATTTCTGTGTGTATACTAAAATTTACCCACCTTTGATCGAAAGGGCTCGTACACAAACATAAAATAACCCACCGCGGGAAGAAAGGCAGTATTATACGCCAAACTGTCCCCGCGACGTAAAAGTTTTTGCCCCACCTTTGATCGAAAGGGCTCGTACACAAACATGAAATAACCCACCGCGGGAAGAAAGGCAGTATTATACGCCAGACTGTCCCCGCGACATAAAAGTTTTTGGCCCACCTTTTTTCAAAAAGGTGGGGGGAAAGGGAGATGTTATGAAGAAACGAATTGGGGCCTTTGCCCTGTGTATCGTATTGCTGTTCTGCTGCTCCGGTTGCGGAGGATTTAAGGAAGACGGAGAATTTACCTACCTGTTGCCTCAAAACGTCACTTCCCTGGATCCTCAAACTGCTTCCGGCAGTGCCGCCGGTACAGTCATCGATTCCATCTTTGAAGGACTTTGCAGAATCGATCAGGAAGGGGAAACTGTTCCCGGTGTAGCCGACCGCTGGGAATCCAACGACAGCCATACAGAGTTTACCTTCTACCTGCGTTCTAATGCCCGATGGAGCAATGGAGACCCCGTTACAGCCGACGATTTCCTGTTCGGCATTACCAGAGCTTTAAGCACAAATAGCGGCGCTTTGGCAGAGGATTTGCTTCCCATCCAGAATGCCCGCGCCTTTGCATCCGGCCAGTGTGAAGAATCCGATCTGGGAGTCACCGCTTTGGATGATCACACCTTGGTCATCCGACTGGAAGAAAGCAATCCCGATTTCCCCTCTCTCACCGCCAGTGCCCATTACATGCCATGCAATCGGGCCTACTTCCAGGAAAGCGCGGGCCATTATGGACTTTCTTCCCAGTATCTGATCACCAATGGCCCCTTTACCTTCTCCAGCATGTATTCTTGGCAAACCGATACGGGAAGCCGGTCCATCACCTTGACCCGCTCTTCCAATTACCGGGGAGAACGAAAAGTCCGCCCCGCCAAAATTACTTTCCTCATCGACTATGACAGCGCTTACAATGAGGATCCAGTGGCAGCTCTCCTCAGCGGGGAAGTGGACATCCTTTCCCTAACTGCCTCCCAAGCAGCTTCTGCTGAGGAACAGGGATGTGAGCTCATCACCCTGGACGATGCAGTGACAGGCCTGCTCCTTAATCCCCAGTGCGACAAGCTGGAAAATACCACCTTGCGTTCCTTGTTTTTCAAAACCCTGGACCGAGCCGATTTACTTTCCCGCCGGGAAAACGCGCGGGAAGCCTCAGGGATCATGGCGGACTGTGTTCAGTGGGACGGTGAAAGCTATTATGCCGATGGGACCACCATTTTCACCCAACAAGATCCCTCTGCCACCGAGAAAATTCCCTCTCTGCTCCAATCCCTGGACCTGGATCAAATCCCCAGCATCACGGTGATTTGCCCCGAGGACGACACTTCTATCCAGGTGGCAAACGGCTTTCTGGTAGCATGGAATAAAGCCTTGGGCAACGCCTTTAACATCGAGCCTCTAAGCGAGACAGAATTTCAGAGAAGGATTGCTTCCGGAGAGTATGAGGCAGCCCTGTACTCCCTGCGGGCTGGGGGAACCACTCCCTACGACGTACTCAAGGCCTTTGAAAGTACTGCCTTTCCCACTCTGTTCAGCAACCCTTCCTACGACCAGGCATTATCCCAGATTTCCTTTGACCTGGCTTCCTATCGGGAAGCCGAACAGCTGTTGGAACAGAATTATGTGTTTTATCCCATTTTCCGGGACAACACCTACTACGCCACCAACCCCAACACGAAAGGAATCACCGTGGCGCCAGACCAGAACATCGACTTTACCAACGCACGAAAACGATAACACAAAAAGCCTCGGGAAAACTCCCGAGGCTTTTTTCTGCCGGTAAACCGGCGCCGCTTCAAATGTTTTGATAGTCTTCCAGGATCTTTTTGGCCAGCTTGGAATCCACCTTGGCAAATCCCTGAGGATCTACAAAATCCAGGGACCGCAGGACCTCCTGGGACTGGCTGTATACCTCCAATCGGGTGGAATGGTAAACTGGCTCGTACTTTCGGGGCAGGAAAATGGCAAATTCCATTTCCCCCTCGTGAATCCTGCTAAAATAGGCGTGAACCCGATTTACTTGGTACGTCCGCCGAATGATGGTACACAGGGCGCTCTTCACCAGCTCCACTGCCACATCGTCGTATCCGGCGTCAAAAATCAAGATCTTCTCTTTGAGCTCCGCCAGATTTTTTACTGTGCGCTTGGTAAAAGACTGGATCTCCTGGGTGGGTTCGGCAACATTTTCTTCCCCTGCCGGCGTGACACAGATAATGTATCCCGCCTCGGGATCCGTGTACAAAAAGGAGTATGCCATGGCTGCAAAATAATTGCACCGGTTGCAACGCCAATCAAACAGGGTCTCATTGAGCACCCTCCGCTTCAGTTCCGGGTTCTCCTTGGCGTTAATGCTGGCATACAGCCTGTATTTCTGGGACTCCCCGCACTGTGGGCAGATGATGTCCTTTGAGATTTCCGTTGACATTCCCTTTGATTCCCCCTACCTGATCAGCCTTCAAAAGGCAGGTTCTCAATCTCCTCCACGGGCTTTTCCGCAGGGGCTTGAGGCGCTTCCTGGGCCTCAGAAGTTTCTTCCGTAACCGTCTCCGGCTCCCCTTCCACAATGGGGTCCTGGTCGTAGGCCGTCACATCATCCAGAGAGATTTCCTCCCGATCCGACTGGGGATTGGTGTAGAATTTCTCCAGCTGCTTGAGAGCCCGGTCCAAGCCCTCCTCCAAATGATCCAGATTGGCACAATGGGGCTCGGTAACAGGATTGTCCTTGTCCCGCAGATTGTTGTAGTAAAAACGGCCCAGAGCCAGATATTCCTTTTCCGCAGCCTTTTCCTGGCAGCGAATCACCGTGCGAATGCGGCTGAGCTGCGCGGCACGGCGGTTCTTTTCTCCCAGATAGCTGGCCGCTTCACTGACGGCCCGGCCAATGTTTTTCAAAAATTCCATACCGATACCTTCCTTTCCCCTAAAGGGCGTTTCTTTTGTCTATTATACCGCATAGCGGGGAAAAATAACACCCCCTTTCCGGGAAGATTTCCAAGAAATGCTTTCTCGAAAATTTGTTCTCTTTTTTTTAAAAAAAGCCTTGCAATTTGCTCCTCTCTCTGATACAGTAAGGCCCGCGAAAGGAACGTCTGTTCGAATCGAAAGGGGCTGGTGACATGGATTATCGGGTGTGGAGCGAATCCTATTGGAGAGAAGCTTCCCGGGTCAAAGAACGCATGAACCAAATTCGCAGAGAACCAAAAACAGGAAACAAGGGAGAACAAATCCTGCGTCAACGGCGGTTGGCCATCTTGTACGACATGTACCTGGATTGCACCCACACCGCTAAACTCCTGGCCGCCAGGGCCTATCGGGAAAGGAGCGGCTCATGATGGTTTCCAAACATCTGAGCCTGGATCTCATGGAGCAGGTCACCCACTTTCCCTGGAGCGGCGCCTCCACCAATCGGGGAGAACTGAATCAGGCAGGGAAAGTCCTGCGCATGGCCATGGAACAAGATCTCACTCCCCGGCAGCGGCAATGCATCGAGCTCTGCGTCTTCCAGGGACTGACTTTAAAAGAAGCCGGGGTTTTGTTGGGAGTCAATAAGAGCACTGTGTGCCGCCACTTGGAAAAAGCCAAAAACCGCTTGGAACACGCTGTCTCCTATGCAGGAATCGCCCGTTTGACCCGAGAGGAATGAAGGTGCCCTCCAATTGCGGGGGTGGGGAAAAACTGCTATAATGATTCCCAGAGAGAAAGGATGTGGCATCATGGAAGGAAAACAAGCTCTCAGGGAACGGCTGCAGCAGGTAAAGGTATTCGTGCTGGATATGGATGGGACTATCTACCTGGGGGAAAGCCTTTTCCCCTTTACCAAGAGGTTTCTGGAACAAGTTGGGAAAAGCGGCCGGGACTTCTACTTTTTCACAAACAACAGCTCCAAAAACCGGGAGGCCTATCTGGCAAAACTGAACCGGATGGGAATTTTATTGCCGCCGGAAAAAATGCTCATCTCCAACGGAGTGATTTTGGAGTGGCTCAAGGAACACCATCCAGGAGCCCGGTGTTATGTGGTGGGCACACCTCCCCTGTTGGAGGATTTTCAGAAGGCTGGCTTCTCCCTGGGTGAGGATGCGGATGTGGTCATCCTGGGCTTCGATACCACACTGACCTACGAAAAGCTCCGGATTGCCTGTGATTTGATCCGGGCCGGAAAGCCGGTGTACGGAGTTAATCCGGACTGGAATTGCCCGGTAGAAGGGGGATTTATCCCCGACTGCGGCTCCATCGCCGCTCTGGTAAAGGCTTCCACAGGAGTTCAGTGTGAATTTTTTGGAAAACCTTCTCCCCACACGCTCCGTTATATGCTGCGGCAAACGGGATGCAAGCCGGAAGAAATGGCTGTGGTGGGTGACAGACTCTATACGGATATTGTAGTGGCGGAAGGGACTCAGGTGCTTTCTGTGCTGGTCATGAGTGGGGAAACCACCCCCGAACTTCTCGCAAAAAGTTCCACAAAGCCCGATTTGGTTGTGGAAAACTTGGCGGAACTGGGCTCCCTTCTGGAAGAGGCAGGAACCCTGGGGCAATAAATTGTAGTTTTTACCGTATAGTTTCTCTTTCTTTCTCCCATACTAACCGGGAGAAAGGAAGGGTATCCATGGAATACGTCAATGCCTTTTGGGTAGGAGGGCTGATCTGCGTGGTGGGCCAGCTGCTCATCGATCTGACCCGCTTGACTCCGGCTCGGATCATGGTTTTGTTTGTCACCGCCGGGGTGGCCCTGGGGGCCTTGGGCATTTATGAGCCCCTGGCGGAATTCGCCGGATGCGGCGCAACGGTTCCCCTGACCGGATTTGGCTGGGCTCTTTCCGAAGGGGTACGGAAGGCCGTGGCGGAACAGGGATTCCTGGGAGCGTTTACCGGAGGCCTTACCGCCGGCGCAGCAGGCACAACAGCCGCCATTTTCTTTGGCTACGTGGCCGCCCTGGTGGCAAAACCCCGAGACAAGTCCTAACCCGCAAAAAAGGAGCTTTCCCTCTTGGAGAAAGCTCCTTTTCTTGTTTTCCCGTTTCCATCAAGGCAGCTGATTGCCGGCCGCCAAATACAGGGCGTACCAATCCTCTCGAGACAGCTGAATCTGACAGGCAGTACAGATATCCTTCAGCCGCTCCGAGTTGGTGGTCCCCACAATGGTCTGAATCTTCGCCGGATGACGGAGGATCCAGGCCACAGCCAAGGCTGTCTTGGAAATCCCATATTTTTCGGAGCACTCCCCCAGTTTCTCATTGAGCTGAGGGAATTTTTCGTTGTCGATGAATACCCCTTCAAAAAATCCGTACTGGAAGGGAGACCATGCCTGGACTGTCACCTGGTGAAGCCGGCAATAATCCAACACTTCTCCATCCCGGTCTGCAGAATGGGGGAATGCGGTATTGGCTTCCAAGCCGTGGGAAATCATCCCAGCGTGCATCAGGCTAAACTGCATCTGATTGGCGCAAAGAGGCTGAGACAATCCCGATTGCAACAGCTCTAACTGGCGGGCATCAAAATTGCTGACGCCAAAGTGGAGCACCTTTCCCTGCTGTTCCAGCTGGGAAAAAGCTTCTCCCACTTCCTCAGGCTCCATGAGGGCGTCAGGACGGTGCAGCAGCAAGAAGTCCAAGTGATCCGTATGGAGCCGCTGCAGAATATGTTCTACGCTTTCCAGGATGTGCTCTTTGGAGAAATCGTACAGTCCCGGACGGATGCCGCATTTGCTTTGGAGAATCAGCTTGTCCCGCAAACCCGGCTCCTTCTGAAGCACGTTTCCGAACAGGGCCTCACATTCTCCCCCACCGTAAATATCCGCATGGTCAAAGAAATTGACCCCGCAATCCAGGGCCGTGTGAATGTAAGCAGAAAGAGCTTCCTCCCCCATTTTGCTGATGCGCATGCACCCTACGCCAATGGCGGGTACCGTAACACCGCTTTTTCCCAGTTTCATTTGTTTCATTCCAAGATTCCTCCCATTTCAATCCTTTAGAAAAGATAAAAAAGCGGCAGGTCAACCCGCCGCCTTCTTAGGTTTACTGAATCGAGCAATCCAAATAGTGCTCCAATTCCTCGTCGTCCTTTTTCTTGTCCAGATAGAGCAGCAATGCCGAAAGAGCAGCCACTACTGCGGCAATGGCGGCCACGATGCCGATCAACAAGGCCAGCTTGCTTCCTTTTTTCATCTATGAGCACCTCCAGAACTTTAGTGTATCCCGTTCTTTCTAGTTAATGATACCCAATCTCACTGAAAAAGTCAACCAAAAAAATAGGCATATAGCCTTTCATCACGGTAAAAAAACAGCGCAGCGGCTGAATCAGCCCTGCGCACTGTTTTTTATGCTCCACCGATCCTCGGTAGCAGAAGTTTACGCACTCGCGTTGAGCTTCTTCGAGAGAGCGGACTTTCTTCTGGCAGCGGTATTCTTGTGGAGGATCCCCTTGGCAGCAGCCTGGTCGATCTTCTTGATGGCCACGCGCACAGCAGCTTCCTTGTCCTCGGTGTTGCCGGCAATAGCGGCGTTGGCCTTCTTGATCTCCGTCTTCAGCTGGGAGTTGATGGCCTTGTTCTGCATCGTCTTGGTGGCGATCACCTTCACGCGCTTTTTGGCAGATTTAATGTTCGGCATAAGTCACACCTCCTTCTAGAACGCAGAGATTATGATACCACGAGAAGGCCAAAAATGCAAGTTATTTTTTGATTTTTTGAAATTCAAATTGACATTGTTCCCCCCGTGTTGTAAAATAGCTCCGTGTAAAAGTTCTCTTTTTGTTTTCATATTGAATTTGCCCCTGTAGCTCAGTTGTATAGAGCGACCGCCTCCTAAGCGGTAGGCCACCAGTTAGAGTCTGGTCAGGGGTGCCAGTTGGAGCAAGCGCTGGGTGCGCCTGCTCTTTTTTTCTTTGAAGGCGTTGGCGCTTTTTGAGAAAAGTTTTTCAAGGTTCACTTCTTGGAACATGGTTTCATTTATGATATCATGAATAAAAGAATAGGCTTCAGGCGGTTTCTCGCAAACTTGGCCGGATGCTGGAAAAATGATCAAGGAGGAAAACCTATGTCTCAGAAGAACTACAGGCTTTACAAAAACCCCGATGGTCCCGACATCGGCACCACTTCGGCTCCTGTTTTGGAACAGGACGGCCTTTACTTTAAAGATGCCGCCCGAACTGGGTCCCTGCTTCCCTACGAAGACTGGCGTCTGGATGACCAGACCCGGGCCCAGGATCTGGCATCCCGGCTGAGCATTGAGGAGATTGCCGGGCTGATGATGTACTCCCCCCATCAGATGGTTCCCTCTTTGCCGGGAGAGCCCTTCCCTGCCACCTACGACGGCAAACCCTTCCTGGAAAGCGGCAAAGAAAAATGGGCCCTAACCGACCAGCAAATTCAGTTCCTGGAAAAGGATCACATCCGTCACGTTCTGGTCATGAAATTGGAGGACGCGGAAACAGCTGCCCAGTGGAGCAACCAAATGCAGCAGGCCGCAGAAGCCCTTCCCTGGGGAATCCCCGTCAACGTGTCCAGCGATCCCCGGCATGGGGCTTCCAAAGCGGGCGCGGAATACAAAAGCGGCGGCGGAGAAGTTTCCAAGTGGCCCGAGGGCTTGGGCATGGCAGCCACCTTCTCTCCAGAGTTGTGCCGTCAGTTTGGCAACGCCATTTCCAAGGAATACCGGGCCTTGGGTATTACCACCGCCCTCTCTCCCCAGGTGGATCTGGCCACGGAACCCCGCTGGATGCGGTTTGAAGACACCTTTGGCACCCACCCCGATCAGGTGACCGAGTTGGGAAAAATCTACTGTGACAGCCTCCAGACCACCCAGGGCAGCCCTGATGGCTGGGGAAAAGACAGCGTCTGCGCCATGGCCAAGCATTGGCCCGGCGGCGGTCCCTGTGAAGGCGGACGTGATGCCCACTACGCCTTTGGAAAATACGCCGTCTATCCGGGAAATAATTTGAAAACTCACCTGAAGCCCTTCCTTCAGGGAGCCTTCCACCTGGATGGTCCTACTGGCTCCGTGTCCGCCATTATGCCCTACTACACGGTTTCTTGGAATCAAGACACGAAAAATGGAAAAAATGTGGGCAACTCCTACAGCGAATACTTGATTTCTGACCTGCTCCGGAAAACCTACTCCTACGAGGGCATTGTCTGCACTGACTGGGGGATCACCGGAGATCCGGCCCCTGTGATGGATTCCTTTGGGAGCCGCTGTTTTGGGGTGGAATCCCTCACCGAGGCAGAGCGCCATTTACTGGCCATCGAAAACGGCGTAGACCAATTTGGAGGCAATTCCCGGATTGAACCCATCCTGGAAGCCTACCGGCTGGGCTGCGAAAAATACGGGGAACAGGTCATGCGGGCCCGGATGGAAGCCTCAGCCGTGCGGCTGCTGAAAAATATCTTCCGGTGCGGTCTCTTTGAAAATCCTTATCTAGACCCGGAAGAAAGCAAAAAAATTGTAGGCTGCGAAACCTTCTCCCAGGCAGGGTATCAGGCTCAGCTCCAGTCTGTGGTCATGGTGAAAAACCAAGGCGCATTGCCTTTGACCGAAGGCAAAAAAGTCTATATCCCCTCCCGCACCATCCAGGCCCGGAAAAATTTCTTCCGAGGTATGGATCCTCAGCGAACGGTGGATCCTGTGGAAGACAGTCTGGTGGAGAAGTACTACCACCGGGTTGACACCCCCCAGGAAGCGGATTTTGCTCTGGTCTTTGTAGAGAGTCCCCTGTCCGACGGCTACTCCCAGCAGGATGCGGATCAGGGTGGAAACGGCTATGTGCCTGTCTCCCTCCAATACCGCCCCTATGTGGCCAGGGAGGCCCGGGAAACCAGCATTGCCGGGGGAGATTTCCGGGAAAACTTTACCAACCGGAGCTATCGTGGCAAAACCGGCACTGCCGCCAACGAAGGGGATCTGGATCTGATCCTGGACACCAAAGCTGTCATGGGGGACAAGCCGGTCATCGTCTGCCTGCGCATGCACAATCCCACGGTTCCCAAGGAATGGGAATCCGCCGCAGATGGGATCCTCATTGACTTCGGCGTGCAAAAACAGGCCATCTTCGACTTGGTCAGCGGCGCGGCTGAACCTTCCGGATTGCTGCCTGTAGAAATTCCCGCCAATATGGAAACAGTGGAACACCACTCGGAAGACGTGCCCTTTGACCTGGACGTCTATGTGGACCAGGCTGGAAACGCCTATGGGTACGCCTTCGGCATGAACTGGGACGGAGTGATCCATGACCAGCGAGTGTCCCGTTATCCAAACCTGAAATAAAAGAGGGAAACAATGAAAAAACCAGCCTGCGGGCTGGTTTTTTCATTGGCAGTCTGGGAAGGAAAACCTTCCGTCACTGACCAAACCATGTTTTGGCTTTTGCCATGTGTTCCACGATTTTCACTCCAAAGGGACAACGCGTCTCGCATGCGCCACAGCCCACACAGTCTCCCGCTTTTGCCCCCAGGACACGGTAATGATCCCGCACCGTATCCGGCACGAACCCCTGTGCCTCACAGAGATCGGTGAATTTGTTCACCGTGGCAATGTCGATTCCCACAGTGCAGGGAGCGCAATGGCCGCAATACATGCATCGGTCCTGGAACCGGTGGGCAGGAGCGCTGCTCAGAAGGGTGGCATACTCTTTTTCCTCTTCCGGCAATTCACAATAGGCTGCCGCCTCTTTCAATTCCTTTACGTTTCTGGCCCCCGCCAACACCGAAGCCACTGCCGGCCGGGTCAGGCAATAATGAAGGCACTGGGGCACGGTCATAGCCACCCCAAAGGGGGACTCTCCCTCATCCAACAAGGCTCCTCCGGCAAAAGGCTTCATCACCGTAAGGGCCACCCCTTTTTCTTCACAAAGACGGTACAGGGCTTCCCGTTCGGGATCGATCCGGGCAAGGACACTTTGGCTTTCGTAGGTGGATTTCTCAAACATCACGTTGATGTCCTCGTTGGAGGGCAAAATATCATAGGCGGGATTGATGCTGAGCATCACCACTTCCACCAATCCTGTCTTTACCGCTTGCAGGGCAATTTTGGGATTGTGGGTCCCCAAACCGATGTGTTTGACCTTTCCCTCCCGCTTCAGGTCCAACACAAAGGTGAGAAACGACCCCTGAAAAATGGCGTCGAAATCCTTTTGCTCGTCCACATAATGGATCATGCCCACGTCGATGTAATCGGTGCGGAACCGGGTCAGTAGATCTTCCCAGGCCTCCTTGACCAGGTCCATGTTTCGGGTGCGCTGATATTGTCCATCGATCCACGCCGATCCAATTTGCCCCTGCACAATAAATTTCTCCCGGCGTCCCTCCATGCCCTTTCCCAGATAGGACCGGACATAGGGTTCGGAATTGTAACAGTCAAAGTAATTGATGCCCAGCTCTATCGCTGTATCAATAAGCTCCAGGGCAAACGCTTCTCCCTGGTTTACAAAGGCCTCGCTGCCTAGGCCAATTTCGCTGACCCGTAATCCCGTTTTCCCCAGCTGGCGATACTTCATGGTCTTCTTCCCCCTGTCCATCATCCGGTTTTCCGGCGGTTCTCCGGAAAATCCCTTTGGCCCCATTATAAAGGTTAAACGTATCTCCAAGTCAAGAGAAAAAGTTCTTGGACTTTTCCCTTTTTCCAAACGGGGAGGGCCCGGAATCGACACCCAGTCCTGCAAGAACATCCCAGCCCAGGATCACGGCTTTGCTGACCTGGGCTGGGACAAGGGCAAGCTTTGTGCCCCCATCCCGCTAAATCCTTCTCCGAAGCAAACACCGGCTATAAAAGGCAGCAGCGTGTTCTCCGACGATGGGAAGAACACGCTGTTTTATTCCCGGGACCGCCCAGGAAAAAGTGTATTTTTTGGGGAAACATATTGACAAGCTCGCCCTTTCGCGCTACATTCTACCACAAAGCACCGATGTCTTGGAGACTCGGAGAAAGGGATGGAGATTGTATCATGTATGACGGATTGTCCAACAACATGGGGAACCTGCACCTGCTTTCCAACGCAGTGACTCGTTCCATCAGCCCGGAAAATTTTACAGGAGAAAAAGGAAAAGGGGCCATGTGTGAATTGGAACATGGCTCTGCCAAAGCAGCGGCTCGGGATTTGGGCAAAGGATGGAAGGTGAATCCCTATATCCATATTGCTCCTCACAGCACCTTTGAAATTGCCAACATCGAGGGCCCCGGCGCCATCCAGCACATCTGGATGACTCCTGTGGGAAAATGGAGGAACACCATTCTCCGGTTTTACTGGGACGACCAGGAAATTCCCTCTGTAGAATGCCCGGTGGGAGATTTCTTTTGCAGCGGCTGGCAGGACTTTTTCCAGATTTCCACTTTGGCAATATGCGTCAACCCAGGCAGCGGTTTGAACTGCTATTGGACCATGCCCTTCCGGAAAAAATGCCGGATCACTTTGGAAAACCGGGCCGAAGAAGATGTGGTAATCTACTACCAGATCGACTACACTTTGGGCGTGGTACCGGAAGACGCCGCCTATTTCCACGCACAGTTCCGGCGGATCAATCCCCTGCCTTATAAGGAGGTCTATCCCATTTTGGATGGCGTCCAGGGGAAGGGCCATTATGTGGGCACCTATCTGGCCTGGGGCGTCAACAACAACGGCTGGTGGGGAGAAGGAGAAATCAAATTCTACTTGGATGGAGATCAGGACTACCCCACCATTTGCGGCACAGGCACGGAGGATTATTTCTGCGGCTCCTATGACTTCGAAGATCCCTATCACCACCAAGGGTATCTGGAATTCACCACTCCTTACGGGGGATTCTATGAGGTCCATCGGGATGAGCTCTACAAGAGCCAAAAACGGTTCGGAATGTACCGGTTCCACATTGCGGATCCCATTCGATTCCATTCGGACCTGAAGGTAACCATCCAGGCCCTGGGATGGCGGGAAGGAGGCAGATATCTGCCCCTGCAAGATGACATCGCCTCCGTGGCCTTCTGGTATCAGACCCTGCCCACTCATCCCTTCCCCACCCTTCCCGACCGGGATTATCTGGAGATCATTTGAGGAAGGCCAACCGAAAAAAGGCAAAAAATAACGACGATCAGGGAGTGTCCTTTGAGGGCACTCCCCCTTTTTCGTTGATTTTCCCAACCCCCAGAAAACCCGGGCAAAAAAGAACCGCACTACTATATATAATTTTAACAAGAAATCTCGGAATATGTTAAAAAATTATAATTTGTATATCCACAAGAAGTGCTATAATATAGACAGCAGTGAGTCCCATGGGTCGGCCATCTGCCCTGTTTGCGATATTCCCACGGAAAAGGAGTGACACAGATGGAAAAAACGGAAAAGAAGCTGACTAAGTCCTCAAAAAGATGGGCGGTCCTGTGCGCCGCGGTGATTGTCCTTGCTGCCTGTGCCGTGGGAACGGTGCTCTGGTTTACCCGGCCTCCCACTCTGGAGGAGATGACGGCCAACATACCGGAAACCCCCTCGAAGGAATGGATGCAGCGGTATGTGGACCTGTCTCGACAAGATTTAGAGGAAACAATAAAGCAAAGGGTTGACGATCCCGAGGCTTGGCTGGCTTGGTATGAGGAACAGCCTTTAATTGACGAAATCGGCGGAGGAAAGTTCTTTATCGCGAAGTGGCTGGTCGCAATCCCCCAGGGATATACCGCCGGCCAAACAAAAACCGAAGATTATAAAGCGTACTATGTGCAAAAAGCAGTAGAAGATCCGGCGTTTCAGGCTGTGGTGGATTTGAAAGCGCCGGATTCACAGCAGTGGTGGGATTGGTTCCAGGCTCTGCCGCTTACAGACGCCTCTGAAACAAGCCAGTACTTGACCGCAAAATGGGTAGTAAACGTTCTCTTATCCTATGCGTATCCTTATGAGGAATTGAATGCCGCTTCTTATAATCTTTTTGATCCGTTCAATACTTGATGAAAAGAGCACAATCGCGAAAAAAGTTTCTATGGGAAAGCTCTCAGCGAACGCACCCGCTAACAGCGAAGGATGCATCCTTGGTCCAGCGTCACGATGGTAGCTGAGATGACCAAAAATAAACCCACGTCAAAACAGTGGGCAAAAAAGAACCGCACCCCACAAAAGTGAGGTGCGCATCTTGGGTCCAGCGTCACACTGGTGGCTTTACTGAACGAAAATGAACCCCTCTCCAAAAAGAGGAGCAAAGAATCCAGGTTTTATGCGATTTTCATAGAATTCCCCAAAAGGAAAATTACCACTGAACAAAAATGAACCCACACTCATTTTCAAAGTGACTAAGGCCGAGTGGATCGAAAATCCACAAGACAGATATATCATGGCGATATCACACATCAGAATTGCTAGCCAAGCTTCCCGACAAGTTCCTGCAAAAAACCGTTTACATCCCCAGATAGACAAACCATGGGGTAGAAAAGGTTCACGCCAGCAGGTCTAGCCTTTTTTACAGAACTGTAGAAGATGGCACGTTACTTACCAGTCCAGTTCTAAAGTCTGAATCAACCCGGAGTAGTGTCTTACTTGGCCTTCGAAGTCCTTTCCCCAGAGACACCAAAGAAAGAAACCTAGAAACTCAATTATATCCTTGTGTCTGGAGCTTCCACCTATAATTGAGTTTGATCTTCTTTTTCAGAGATGAAGAAGGCGGGCGTACTGGATAAACTTCGTGTCATCACTATATAAACCAGTTAATGATGCAATAAAACTTATGAAAACGCAAAATCCCAACCAATCCACAAGATAAAGTCTACTCGAATTGGCTGGGATCTCTTTTACGCTCTAGCCCCTAGCCCTATTACCACTATATGGAGGAAAGGCTATTGCTAGGCAATATTCTTTACCGTTCTCACTATACAGGCTACCAGAAACCTCCATGTAGGAGATTGTCTGTCGACAAGCTTTTCGTACAGCATCTTCATAGGACTCTCCTTTACCAAAAGAAGACCCTTTCAACTTTTCAAATACCTGTTGCTCTAATTTAGGTATGGTAAACAACTTTTTTTGACGAAGTATCACACTAGTGACTAGATTCTGCATATCAGCATGTCTTACGACTGCCTCTCCAGTTTTCACCTTACACATTCATCATGCACCTCTTTCTAGGTTCACATGAACCAAGCAGTCTATGGCGGAACCAAAATAAGAAATACGAACATATTATACGCCCTTGCTGTGGCAAAAGTCAAGGGCATTTTGCGATTTATCTGATGTATAACAAGTCCCTATAGTGCTGACCTTTACAAATTGCCCGTTTATCACTCTTGGTCAGAGAAAGGGGGCGGTGGAAAGAGATGATCGAATTCTTCCTTTAGTTCATGACCAATCTCAGTGCAGATTTCTTCGGTTAATTCTTCTAAAATGACATCGGATTGACTTGGATTCTTTAGGTTGACACAAACATTCATCCAAAGGTTGGCGGCTCGATAGTCCTGGAGGATAGGAAGAATAGTGTTATGAATGTCATATCTATAGGGACAACCTTTAGAAGAGTAGAGATAAATTGTGTCTTTTGGGGAAACAGAGATACCCAGACTTTTGCAGGCCCTATTAGGAGATATGATATAGTCTTTGATTTTCCCATTTTTACAATTATCATCTAGTACTTTCTTGATTATATCTTCACTTTGTACACCAAAATAATAGTAAAGACCATCAAAATCTGCCTTTGTTTGAATGGAACTTTGGAGTTGCTGGATGCGTAACAGTGACTCAACTGCTTCTTGGCTTTCGTTACCGCTTGTATTCATAAGTTTAAGATATTCATGCTCTAGGTGGTAATTCACTCGTTGCTTGGTTAGCCCCGCATATTTCAAAACTCCATCCATCACCTTTCCAGCATCTTTCTGACGCTTTAACAAGGTGTAATAATGTTTATGGTTTAAAAGAACCTCTTCTAGTGAATTCTTAAGAATTTGGATATCTTCTTCGCTTCTACCTGGGCGATCATTCCGCAACTCTTCTCTAGTCCCTTCATCACTGAGACAAATAAGAGCACTATGAAGGACTGAGATTAACCATGAATCGTTCCATTTTGCAACTTTATTTTCGGTGGCCTCAGTTCCCAGTGCAAAACCCAAGGCTTCCCACAACTCTTGAATTTCTGGGCAGATAGATCGCTCATCATCGCGAGAACGAAGATAATCTTCTGCTAATAACTTCACAGCCTTCTGAAGGAGTTGACTTGTTTTTACTGCTCGATGGTGATAATTAATACGGGCGAAAACCTTATAGCGCATGATTAATAGGTCGTCAATATCATCTGTCATTTTTTCAGGAAAAGCTACTGCAAAAGTATTCATTTTTGGCATAACCAGCTTAGCTGAGTAAATAATACGCTCATACGGTATGAAGCCCCAATCTACACCGGCATTCTGTGTATCACGGACAATATAATCCATGCGATCTGCATCTACAGGACCATCTATTATACGATGAAGGGCAGTGAATAAAGGAGTCTTTTCCAGCAGGATTGCATAAGTGAATTCAACCACGGTTACATAGTACAGAGCTTTAATTGTCTTGATTTTAACCACTTTCTCAGTGTTAAGCTCACAAAAAAGCTCTGTGAGAACGTTCAAAAAAGCATACTGGAGCATTTTCAAACCAATAGCTTCATGCAATTCAACCTTATCATTCTCTTCTTTTGTTTCCTGTGGCAGGAGAAGGGTAGGTCTGTTTTCTTTGTTAAGGAAAGGCTTAATCATGGCAGACAAACGATCCGCCTTTTTCTTTACAAAGCTTTTATCATCCGTCACACATCTGTTGTATAGATCCCTCATGGTCCATTCTATGACATGACTGAATGGAGGATGCCCCACATCATGAAATAGCGCCGCTAACCGGATAGCCTCAAGAACGCATTGGTACAGGAAAGAAGGCAAAAAGAGATTATTAGTGTCAGCTTCACCGTACAAGCCATAAAAGCAGACGCTTTGCCGGTCTAGTGCAACATCGTTGATTACACCTGTTTTTACTCCTTCAAACACAATTTTACTGACTTTATTGAAAGATGTACATGTGCTGACTGGGAGGGCAGAATTAAGTGAATCAGAAAACTTCGCATTGCACCAAATTGTACCGTTTAAAGCTATACGATCCGCAAAGCCTTCAACAATAGTCTTAAAGCTGCGCGAAAGTGCTTCGATCAACTTTACTTGGGTGTTTTGTTCTGCATTTTTCACAGAGGAAAAGAGCATCTCACCAGCCCTCTCCATGGTGCCAAGACAGTGCTCATATCGTTTAGTTCGATTGGTCGGAAAGGTCATATAAACTGTAGAACTCTGGTACACATCATGTAAACGATTAAAAAAGGGGGTTGACATCATCTGGGATTCAAATTGGCTCAAATAGATTGTCCCAGCAATATTATCTGTGATTTGCCGTAATTTTTGTTGTGTGATACCCATTAAAATCAAGCCACCCTCCACATTTGCTTATACATTATATTATAACTAATGTCAAATTTGTTGTCCAGATAAAATTGCTGATTGCGACATTTTTTGGATTTGCTCTTCTGGGTTAATTATGAATAGCTTTAAAAAGTAAATTGCCGAAGACTGATACAGTTATGCATTCCTGGTTATAAGGACAGCATACTGCTCTTGCGTAAATTGAAATGTAAAAATAGTGTGGAGGGGGATAGCATAATCCCACAACAAAATGTATGGACTGTGGCAATTTTAAGCTGCTGAGGAATTATGGGTTCAATTACTATCCGTTGACGAGCTGTTATTGAAAGAGCCCGCTGCTGGCTTTCACCAAGCAGCGTTTGCCATCCAGAATGGTCCAGCGCTTTCGGAGGTTGCCGTCACACGTCCAGTCCGGTGAGCGGAGGTCGATACCGCTGGTTTTGCTAAGTTTCCCCAGCAGAGCGTTCCCCACATCAGGGGAAAATTTGTTTTCAAAAAAGTTGACCTCATTCCAGGAAAGGCTGCCACCTGCTGGTTTTACCCAGTAGTGTTCGGACAGGCTCAGACCCAAGTTTCTGGAAATCACCTTCTGTGGGTCGGGGAAACCCAATTGGCTGAGGGCCTCCACTAACCCAGAGCGGGCGGAAGGAATGAACCGGTCTGACCACCATGTGTTGAGGGCAGCCCGGTCGGCCTTGCCCTGGACGGCGGGAACCCCCACCGGCAAATTCTCCCTATGGGCCAGTTCCCCTACAAGGGGAATTTTCGTCCCGCCATCATCCAAGACTATTTCCACCACGGGTCTGTCCTTGTGCATTAGGGTGTAGTTCACGAGTACCGCCTCCTTCCTATTTGTAGTATACAGGATGAAGGAAGCAGAATCAACGAAATTACCACGCCATGCTAGGCTGGTAAGACTGTTCTTCTTCCTCGTCCTGAGAATCGTCCTGGTTATCAGATTCATCCCAGGCCTCTTCCTCGTCTTGGGATTCCTCATCCTCCAAGGAGCCCTCCTGTTCTTCCTCCAACTCGCCGTCCTCCACATCTTCTATTCCATCGGCTACTTCGCTGCCCTCGAACACTCCTTCCGCTTCCAGGGCTTCTTCCTCCCAGGCTTCCTCTGCCCCGTCATCCTCCTGGGGCACTTCCTCGGAACCGGCCTCAAAATCGTCCACGGGGGCGGCGTCCTCCTGGGCTGCGGATTGTTCCTCCAGCCCGGCATCGGGGCCGTCCTGGGCCTCCTGGGGGGCAAACTCGTCCTGGTTTTCTTCCTCTGTTTCTTCAGCCTCGGTTTGGTCATCCGATTCTTCCTCGTCCTCCTGTTCCTCTGGGTGGCGGGCCTGGTACTGGGCTTCGTCCTGCTCCAATTCAGCTTCAATCAGTCCAACGACGAATTGCTTCTGACTCATGTGATTGCGTTCCAGATAGGCTTTTACACGCTGAAACAGGCTGTCCGGCACCTGGAAGGCCAGGGTTCGCATTCGCTCCATAGATTTTTCCTCCTTCAGTTCAAGTTTGGGATGTAGCTCGTGGTCCACGGCCTGGGCGATAAATTCTCCCATGGTCATGCCATGGGCCTCGATGTAGGCTTTCACTTCCGCGTGAAGGTCCGCCGGGATCTTCACGGTGATTCCTTTCATTTCAGGCAAGATGGTCACTCTCCTCTAAAAAATTTTCCATGGCCTGGAGGAGCAGGTCTTCCAGAGGAATTTCCAGCTCCGCCGCTCGGTCTAGAAGGGCGGCATACTGGGATTCGGTGAGTTGAATGGTGTAGGTGGTGTCGATACAATCACGTCCCTTCATTTGCTTTGAAAATAGAAAAAGCCCCCGCTGAGTAAAATAGCGGAGGCTTTCGGTTGCATTGTGTTCTTTTTTCTGCTAGAATGGGCTTGCGGGGACATCCCCGTGAGAGCCTGCCAGAAAACGGTAGGCGGCTGGCCTTCAATCAGAGGGCCTGAACCCTCTGTGTACATAGAACCGCAAGACGGAATCTATGGAAAGGAGGGCAGCTTATGAGTGACTTTGAGATGCTCTCCATTGTGCTGATGATTCTTGGAATCATTGTCACGTTGGTAATCGCATACGTCCAAGCCACGAAAAAGTAGTCGCCCCCGGCTAAGGAAAACGACTACTTTTTCAACAAAGTATTAAATTTCTTTGGGCCAGCCGTCTTACCGGCAGGCTCTCTTTCTATGTCTATTATAGTCCCAAATAGGGGCAATGTCAACTAGCGCCAGCCCAGCGGGGCTGGTTCTTTTTCTATGGGTCAGTATAAATCATATCGGGAAAGGAATCAATTATCTTCCTCTTTGACCCATTTCAGTTTCATCTGCGCGGGATAGAGGTCTACGGTTGGCCGCCGTTTTCCGGTCCATTGCAGGCCGCCTGCCTGTCCCACACATCGCCAGCCTGCGGCCTTTAGTGATATACCAGTTTCGGATTCTAGAATATAAGTGACCAGCCTTTTATAGCCCATTGCCCTAGCCGCCCGCCAAGCCGCGGCGTACAACATGGAGCAACCATTTTTGGTGCCATCTGTACAGAGCCTGGTCACCTCTAAGGTCCAGCCATCATCCAGATGCCTGCTGACCGGGCGGCCCACGATGACAACTCCGACGATCCTCTCCCCATCGGTGCAAGCGATGCTGTATTTGTGTCCCGTCACTGGGCGGTGGTGCCTGTGGTGTTCCGCGACAAAAGCGTTTGCCTCAGCCAAGGATACGGGGCAAAGTTCCAGTTTTCTCTTGTCTACCACATATTCATCCCCTCTTGCTGTTCCAAAATCTCTTGCTCCGCCAGATCCAGTCCACGGGCCAGCCTGGGGTCTGCCGCCACATCCTCAAAGGAGAGCCCCAGGGAGTCCAGGGCGTCCTCTACAGTACCGGTGTAGCTGTATTCATGATTTTCCAGCTCGCCGAAAAACATATCCTTGATGAATCCCTCCCCAGTGGGGTCGGCGTCTATGGCAGCTTGGAGTTCCCTGTGGTGCCGGGCAAATGTCTCGTGCATCAAGGGAGCATCCTTTTTCTGAATGAAGCCTCCAAAGGGAATACGGGCGATCTTGTCCAAATCTTTTTTGGATCAAGGCCCCACTCCTTCATGACCTCGTAGAATTGCTCTTGGCTGAAAGCGAACCGCATGGGGAGGGCGTTCACCTCCTGCTGCTGACGGTTTCGCATGACTTGATATTGGTTGATGGTCTCACCCCCTCTCCGACAGGACGACCACCCTGCGGTTTCCGTCCTTAAACGTAACCTCCAGCTTCTCCGCAGATTCCACCCGGATGGTTTCCACCACCTTGCGCACCAGGAGGTCGTCAAAGGCGAGGCCACTTTCCTTGAATTTCTCCAGCAGGGCGGCAATTTCGGCCATCCGTGCCTCGTCCACCGCCTGGTTTTTTTGCATGGCCTGCACACCCTCCAGCTGGGCGTGGAGCTGCTCCAATTCACGCTTGATGCGAAGGAATTGAAAGTCGTACTTGCCATCGTCATTTTCCTCTAAGGCTTTGGCGATGAGAGCTTTCCGCTCTTTTTGTAAATCATTGATTTTGGTGCGGATAGCGTACTCGCTGTCCGCAGTCTCCGGGGTCAATACCGAGCGGATGCTCTGCATGGTGACCTCCATTGTTTCGTTCTTGTGAATGTACTGCTGGGAGATTGCTTCCATTACGGCGGCTTGGAGAACCGTTTCCTCGATGGTGGGGGAATCGGGGCAGCTGGCTGCTTTGTCCTGGTGGGCGCCGCAGCGCCACACCACTTTCACTTTCCCCCGGCGGTGCCAGGTGATTCGCCGGTACAGGGCGCCGCACTTGCCGCACATCACCAGAGTGGACAAGGCATACTTCCCACTGTATCTGCCGAATGGCGTTTTTGCTTTCTCAGAGGCAGGCCGCTTGGAGACCCGTTTCGCCAGTTCCTCCTGAGCGCGGTCGAAGATGTCAGGCTCCAGGATTGCGGGAAGGCAGCCGACAATGTAGTATTTCGGCAGGTCGCCGTTGTTCGCAATGGCGTGGTCAGAAAACAGGCTGGGCTTGTAGGTCTTTTGCAGCAGCACGTCCCCTTTATACTTCACGTTGGATAGGATGGAACGGATAGTGGCGATGCTCCAGGTTTTCTTCCCCCGGGGACTGGGAGTGCCCTGACCCTCCAAGCGTTTTCCAATCATTTGCAGGCTGCTGCCATCCAGGAACCACTGGTATATGGAGCGAATCACCTGGGCCTGCTCCGGGTCGATGGCGATGTCTCCCTCGGCGCCCTCGCAAAGCCCGTAGGTGTTGGAGGGAATGGTCACTGTTCCCTGGGCGTAGGCCATGTGCAGGCCCCGGCGCACATTTTCCCGGATGGACTCTGACTCGGATTGGCTGAAGGCACTGTGAAACGCCAGGATCAATTCCGAGTTCATGGTTCGAGTGTCCACAGCTTCTTTCTCGAACAGCACCCCAATATTTCTCTCCCGCAAGGCGCGAATGGTGCGGAGCACATCCACGCTGTTGCGCCCGAATCTCGAAACTGATTTGCATAATATTAGATCAATGCGTCCCTCCCGACATGCCCGGAGCATCCGTTTGAAGTCCTCACGGTGTTTCATACTGGTGCCGGTGATGCCCTCGTCGGCGTAGATGCCCGCCATTTTCCAGGCCGGGTTCCCGCCGATTTTCTCGGTGTAATAGGCCAGCTGGTTTTTGTAGCTGTTGATCTGTTCTTCCGAGTCGGTGGACACCCGGCAGTAGGCAGCCACCCGCAGTTTCTGGTTGGCGGACTTGCCTGGGGTATTCCGGGTCAGGGTGGCGGGGATGATGGTGACTTTCTCTTTCCCAGCTTGGATTTTCACGGAGCATCACCTTCCCCGATGAACACGCCGTTTTGCAGCTTCAAGAGGATCTCCCCTTTCCGTGTGAGATGTATTTCAGAAACCGTTCTTTCAAACAGTGTCCTATCAAAAGTAGACAGCGGCCCCGCGTGGAGCAGGGTCGCTGTCAATCTATCTGTAATGTGTCGGGCGCTGTTTATTGCCTGATAGTTTTCCGCCGCACATTGCAGAGCAAGGGTAACCAGCTCGTCCTCGGAGAAATTGCCGCTGTCCAGCCTGCGGAAGATCTCGTTGGTGAGCCGCCGGGCCTCCATGGAGGCGACCGGGATGTCATTTTCCTCTTTTTCTGCTAGCAAGGGATTGTCCACCAGACGCTGCTGGAGGAGGAAAACCCTATGTTTAAAATCCTCGTCAGGCAGAGGAAGGAAGTAACCGCACCGGGGACACTTCCAGGTGACGGGATTCTCGAACCGGCTGTCCATCCGCCGCACCATGGAGCCACCGCAGTGATGGCAGTACACCAAACTTTTGAACAGCTTGATGTCCTCGTCCACCGGCTGGCGGTTGGTGTTGGCCCTCTCTTTCTTCTGGTGGGCCATCTGGAACTGTTTCTCGGTGATGAGCTGGGGGAAGTCTCCCTCTCCCGTGTATTTGGCGTTGTCCAGGATTCGCTTCACTCTGGCTTTATTCCATTGACAGCAGCCGGGGAGATATTCCACCAGCTTGGCAGTAAGGCGGGCGGCGATCCTGCTGAGGGGTTCCCCGCTGAGGTACGCCGCAAACACCGCTCGGACAGTTTGGCTCTCCTGGGGATGCGCTATCAACGCGCCGTTTTGATACTGGTATCCGAAGGGAATATTCCGGTTTCTCACTGGGGCAGCACCTCCTTGAGTTCCAGTCCACACCTTAATTTGAAAAGCAGCTCCGTGTTGGAGATAGGGATAATTTTCTCCACTAGCTGGTCGAACAAATCAATGTCTAACTCCCAGGGGATTTCCGGAAGGGCTGCCAACTGTTCTTGCAGTTCCCGCAACTTGTCCAGGGTTTCCAGGGCCTTGCTGCCATGGATGATTTTCCCTCGCTGGTCGCTCAGCTTCTTCCGCTGGGAAGCCAGGGCATCGCTTTGCTCCCGGAAGTCTGTGTCCTCGATGAAGCCCTTGTTGTGAAGACGTTGGAGTGTGTGGGCCTTTTCGTTCAAGTCCGCCAGGGCGGCGTTTAGCTCAAAGAGTTTCGTGTTGCCCTGCTCCTGCCGGGCGGCGATCTCTTCCAGGAGGGAGAGGGTGCCATGAAGGACGTTTTCTTGATTGGTATAGAGTTTGCCCACCATGGTGAGAAACGCCATTTTCACCTGGGCTTCCTTATACCGGATTTTAACACAGGGAGAACCATTGTTTTCCCGGTTTCGGCATCCCCAATAGTAGGCGTTTCGGATTTTAAGCCTGCGAAACTGATTTCCGCAGTCGTGACATTCTATTTTGAGGGACACTCTCCCCTCTCCCCTACCCGTATGCAAAGCACGTTGGGCAATCAGCCGCTGTACCTGTTCAAAATCTTCTTTTGTGATGATAGGTTCATGGCATCCGTGAATATGGTACATGGGGAGTTCACCGTGGTTTACCCTGCGGGTCGTGGGGATTGTGGGAGTCCTGTAACGCTTCTGTACAATGGCATCCCCTATGTACCTCTCATTTTTCAGGAGATATTCCACACTGCTTCTCCCCCATTTTCCACCTTGGCGGGTAGGGATTTGATGCTGGTTTAGCTCCTTCGCGATAGCCAGAGCACCTCGACCGGAGAGGAATAACGAAAAAATCGCGCGCACGACCCGGGCTTCTTCCGGCTCAGGAATCAGAACGCCTTTCTCCAAACGGTATCCGAAGGGTGCGTAGGTGGTGATGAAGTCCCCATTTTCCATCCGCTTCTGGTAGCTCCACCTCACATTTTTTGAAATGGAGGTACTTTCCTCCTGAGCGGCCATGGCCAGCAGGGTGAGCTGCATCTCCCCCAGCATTTGGGCGGTATCGATCCCCTGTTCCTCAAAAACAACGACCACGTCCAAGTCTTTCAACTCGCGCGTGGTCTCGATGAGTTCCAGGGTATTCCGGGCGAACCGGGAAACGGACTTCACCAGGATGCGGGAGATCTTCCCGGCCCGGCAGTCATCCAGCATCCGTTTGAACTCGTCCCGCTTCTCCAGGCTGGTGCCGGTGATCCCTTCATCAGCGTAGATGTCCACTAACTCCCAGCCAGGGTGCTGGTCGATGTAGTTTGTGTAGTACCCGATTTGGGTGCGGTAGGAGTTGAGCTGGTCTTTGGAGTCGGTGGACACCCGGCAGTATGCCGCTACTTTTTCAACAACTTCACCCTGGGGTTGATATGGCTGAATGACCTGTACCTGTGCCACCTGGCTCACCTCCTATCTACGGACATTACCAGAAATCGGGGCCAAAGTCCATACCCAATGTGGCTAGATGTACCCCCGCTCCGGGCGGAAAATTTCGGCGTTGTACCTACAAACCTTTTCGTACTCTGTTTCGCTCAGCAGACCCCGTTCTAACAGATATTGTAGGGCTTTTTTAGCGTAATAGTAGTTGATGGAATTCTCCAAGTTCACAGTGTTTTCCTCCCTCCATACGATTCAAGACACAAGGACGGGCGCAGACTTGCCATTTAAGCAGGGCTGTGCCCGTTTGTTCTATCTTGAATTCTGATTTCGAATCGTTCGTATCACTGATATTTGCACTCGCGCCCCTCAGTGAGGGAGTGTACAACACGGGCAGCGGCTTGTCTGCCCTCATGGATTCTCACCCCGCGTGGTTCTCACCCGGCCGCCTTCATTGTGTGGACTGTGACTAGACGGAAGTGCTCGATGCCCCCTGCCGGTCTTAGCCCAGGCGGGTGC
>UQQZ01000002.1 GCA_900543305.1 uncultured Oscillospiraceae bacterium | reverse complement strand
TTCGGCATAAGCCTTTTCTTGAACCACTCGCCCAGCGAGTGGTTTTCTTTATATACAAAAAGAGCCCGTGGTTTTTGTACCACGGGCTCTTTTCATATGCTCAATAATGTTCAGGCCTGCTCTTCTTGCAACGCCAACCTGTAGGAAAGAGTCATCAAACTGTCATTCATGTGAACGCTTTCCACGATAGCATCCGGATGCCGTAAGGTGATGTCGTAATGGCTGAAGTTCCAGAAAAAGCGAATTCCCATTTCATAGAGCTTGTCGGAAACACCCTCCACATATTCCTGCGGAACACAAAGGATTGCCATCAATGGATGATTCTCCCGATAAAACTCGTCAATGCCGGCATAGTCCAACACCTGGTAACCGCTGATCTGATTTCCAATCACCTTGGGGGCGTTATCAAAGACGCCAATCAGCTGGAAACCCAATTGATCAAACGGCATATGACCGGTAATAGCCCTTCCCAGGTTACCGGCTCCCACCAAGATGCAGGGACGATGCTTTTGAATGCCCAGAATTTTCTCAATCTCCTCACAGAGCTGGGTTACATTGTATCCATATCCCTGTTGGCCAAATCCCCCAAAACAATTGAAGTCCTGACGGATCTGAGAAGCGGTAAATCCCATTTTCTCAGACAACTCTTTGGAGGAAATACGATTTTCCCCTTTTTTAGCCAGTTCGCTGAGAAAACGATAATACCGAGGCAAACGGCGAATTACCGACATAGAAACATTTTGCTTCTTCTGCGCCATCTTTATCCTCTCCCTAGAAGATGAGTGTATCGGGTCCATTACAGCATTTCCTTGAGACAGTCATTGACTGCCAGCAGGAAGCCTTCCGTATCCACACGTTTGATTTCAGGAAGTGTGGACATGGCAGCCAGGTCACCTGTCATAATGCCGGACTCGATGGTGGAAATGGTGGCCCGCTCCAATTTATCAGCAAATTCCACCAGGGCAGGATTGTCGTCCAACTGACCCCGCTTGCGAAGAGCACCTGTCCAAGCAAAGAGAGTTGCCACAGAGTTGGTGGACGTTTTCTCACCTTTCAGATACTTGTAGTAATGGCGCTGAACGGTTCCATGAGCCGCCTCATATTCGCAAGTTCCATCGGGAGCAACCAGCACAGACGTCATCATGGCAAGGCTGCCAAACGCCGTTGCAACCATATCGCTCATCACATCGCCATCATAGTTTTTGCAGGCCCAGATAAATCCGCCTTCGCTGCGGATCACACGGGCTACTGCGTCATCGATCAAGGTGTAGAAGTATTCAATTCCAGCCTTCTGGAACTTGTCCGCATACTCCTTGTCGTAAATTTCTTGGAAGATATCTTTGAACCGGTGATCGTACTTCTTGGAAATGGTATCCTTAGTGGCAAACCACAGGTCTTGCTTGGAGTCCAGAGCGAAATTAAAGCAGGAACGGGCAAAGCTTTCAATGCTCTTGTCCATATTGTGAAGGCCCTGAATGATGCCGGACCCTTCAAACTTGTGGATTAAGTACTTTTCCTCAGATCCATCCTCTTTGGTAACCAACAGCTCCGCTTTTGCTCCCGCAGGTACAGTGGCTTCCACGTTCTTATACACATCACCATACGCATGACGGGCGATGGTAATGGGTTTGCGCCAACCGGGAATAAAGGGAGTGATACCCTTTACCAAAATAGGGGTCCGGAATACAGTGCCATCCAACAGGGCACGAATGGTGCCATTGGGAGATTTCCACATTTCTTTCAGGTGGTATTCTTCCACACGAGCCGCATTGGGAGTGATGGTGGCGCACTTGACCGCCACACCATATTTCTTGGTGGCTAGGGCGGAATCTACGGTCACTTGATCGTTGGTTTTATCCCGGTTTTCCAAACCCAGGTCATAATATTCGGTGTTCAAATCGATGTAGGGGAGAAGGAGAATGTCCTTAATCATCTTCCAGATGATACGGGTCATTTCATCGCCGTCCATCTCCACCAGTGGGGTTTTCATGGGAATCTTCTGAAACTCTGCCATGGTCATGCTCCTTTTTGAAATGTAGAATTTATTTGGCCTGCTGTTTTGTGTAATTGAGCAAGCCTCCAGCCAGCACCATATCCCGCTGACGTTTGGTCAGTTGAGCTTCCACCTGAATTGTAAAGCCTTTGGTCACATCTTCCAGGGTCACAGTTGTTCCTTGCTCCAACTCTTCCTTAACATGAGGCAGGCACAACTCATCCAGCTGATCGATACGATCGTAATCCGCTTCGTCCGTAAACTGCAGGGGGATCAAACCGGCGTTCGCCAGGTTCGCGCAGTGAATCCGCGCATAAGACTTGGCCACCACAGCCTTAATTCCCAAATACAGCGGCACGAGAGCGGCGTGTTCCCGAGAAGAGCCTTGTCCGTAGTTGGAACCGGCAACGATAATGCCGCCACCTTCCGCTTTGCACCGCTCAGGAAACGTCTTATCGCACACCCCAAAACAGAACTGAGAAATAAAGGGAATGTTGGAACGATAGGGGAGGATTTTTGCCCCGGCAGGCATGATGTGATCGGTGGTAATATTGTCTCCCACCTTCAGAATTGCCTTTTTGGTAACGCTGTCCTCCAACGGATTGGCAATGGGGAAAGGTTTGATATTGGGCCCGCGCTGGATCTCCACGGTTTCCATCAGCGCTTCCTCAATGGGAGGCACAATCATATTGTCGTTGATCAAAAATTCCTTGGGCATGGCAATTTCTGTTTCCTCGCCCAACGTGCGGGGATCAGTCAATACGCCTGTCAAAGCAGAGGCCGCTGCAGTCTCGGGGCTGACCAGATACACCTGAGCGTCAGCGGTACCACTGCGTCCCTCAAAGTTCCGGTTAAAGGTACGCAGAGAAACGCCAGCAGAGTTAGGAGACTGACCCATACCAATGCAAGGACCGCAAGCGCATTCCAAAATTCTGGCACCAGCAGCGATCATATCCGCCAGAGCGCCATTCAAAGCCAACATATTGTACACCTGTTTAGAACCACAACCGATAGTCAAGCTCACATCCGGATGGATGGTTTTGCCTTTCAGAATGGACGCTACCCGCATCATGTCCAAATAGGAGGAGTTGGTGCAGGAGCCAATGCAGCACTGATCCACCTTGATGGGGCCGATGTCAGCAATGGATTTAACAGCGTCAGGGCTGTGAGGGCAAGCTGCAAGGGGTTCCAAGGAGGAGAGATCCAGGTCAATAATCTCATCGTACTCCGCGTCCTCATCAGACTTCAATTCTTTCCAGCAGTCTCCCCGGCCCTGGGCTTCCAAGAATTCCCGGGTAATCTCATCGGAGGGGAAGATTGAAGTGGTGGCGCCCAATTCCGTCCCCATATTGGTGATGGTTGCACGCTCCGGCACCGACAACGTCTTGATGCCTTCGCCACCATATTCAATAATCTTTCCAACACCGCCTTTAACGCTCATTTTCTGCAAAATGGCCAGAATCACGTCTTTTGCAGAAACCCAAGGGGAAAGCTTCCCAGTCAGATTTATTTTCGTCATCTTGGGCATATTGATATGATACTCTCCGCCGCCCATGGCAACGGCTACATCCAACCCGCCGGCGCCAAAGGCCAGCATGCCGATACCGCCGCCGGTGGGGGTATGGCTGTCCGAGCCAATCAACGTTTTCCCGGGCTCTCCAAACCGTTCCAGGTGGATCTGGTGACAGATACCGTTTCCGGGACGGGAAAAATAGATGCCGTGTTTTTTGGCGATGGACTGGATAAAGCGATGGTCATCGGCATTTTCAAAACCGCTCTGAAGCGTGTTGTGATCGATATAAGCCACACTCCGCTCGGTTTTGACCCGGGGTACCCCCATAGCCTCAAATTCCAAGTAAGCCATGGTGCCAGTGGCGTCCTGAGTCAGGGTTTGGTCGATACGAAGACCGATGTCCTCTCCAACGTTCATTTCCCCGCTGACCAGGTGGGCCCGGATGATCTTTTGCGCTAAGGTACTGCCCATGATGGTTCCTCCCTTGTGAATAAAATACCTTATAGTTAAAACTATCTATTTATTATCGCCGAAAAATGCCTATCTGTCAATGTAAAACAAGGTCTTTCCCTGAAAAATCACAGGAAAGCCATCTCTTTTAAGAAGAAAATCATCAAGAACATGGTGACAATTGAGAAAAGAGAACTGAACACCACCAGCTGTCCGGCAAGTTTATCGTCGCCGCCCATCTGCTGGGCCATCGTGAAGGAAGATACGGCGATGGGCGAACCAAATACGGTCAGCAGCACCGCCAAAGGAGCATCCCGGAACCCCAGCAGCAAGGCCAATCCCAAAAACAGAATGGGGAAAACCACCAGTTTTGCTCCCAAAGTCAAGAATAACTCTTTGACGTAATGGCGCACATCCCCAAAGCTGAACGAAGCACCCAAAACTACAAAAGCCAGGGGGGTGGCAATCGAAGACAAATCGGTAATGGTATCGTACAGAACTGTGGGGAGCGTAATGTGAAACACCAAAAAGAGAATTCCCACCACAGATCCGATAATCAACGGGTTTGTGACAATGCCGATTAAAATCTTTGTCACACTGGGCTTTTTCCCATTGAACAGTTCCAGGGACACCACTGCCAAAACATTATAAAGTGGGATGATCACCGCAATGAGGATTGCGGCAATTCCAGCTGCTTGATCCCCAAATAGAGCCGTGCTGATGGGAATTCCAAACAGCACGAAATTGCTTCGGAACATGCCCTGAAGCATGACCCCACGGCGGGAGTTGTCCTTTTCCGTAAGAATGACCAAGCATAGGGAAAGAACAAATTGAATCAACACCCCTGCCACTCCATAAAGGAGCAGATGGGAGTTGAAACTTTCCGCCAACTCCGTATTGTAGATATTCAAAAAAACCAGCAGGGGCAAAAAGATTTTGAAGATCACTTTGTTGACCTGCTTGACAGACGTTTCGTTCATCATCCCGATCAACTTGATGACATATCCTACCGCCATCAATAAGAACAGGGGAAGAACGATTTCCAGGGAAATAATCAAACTTTCCAAACCAAAACATCCTCCTCGTTTCCCAAATTACAAAAATTATAGCACCAATAAATGGGATAGGCAATTACAAGTTCGGGGAATACAGAAATCCACACCTTTGACTTGCCCTGGGAGGAAACAAATGCTATAATACAATAGTTTCATCATGTATGTTGGGATTTAGGGCTTTTTTTCAAAATCCGTATGTTTTTTCTTTTTTTTGGCAGACTAATCCCCATGGAAAGGAGGATGCTGCCTTGAAGAAAGAGGACGAGAAAAAACTGCGGAGCTTAGTGCGAAATGCTCTGGAAGAAGCGGAAGAGGAGCAGGAGGAACAGCCTCTGACCCAACGCCACTTCGCCGAAGATGGTTCCGTCACCACCCGTTGCAACGGACACACGATCCACTGCTTGACCATCATCGGGCAAATCGAGGGGCACTATATTTTGCCCTCCCAAAACAAAACAACCAAGTACGAACACGTCATCCCGCAAATTGTCGCGGTGGAGGAAGACCCACAAATTGACGGTCTCCTTATGCTGCTCAACACGGTTGGGGGAGATGTGGAGGCCGGCCTGGCCCTGGCCGAATTGGTAGCCGGCATGAAAAAACCTACGGTATCCCTGGTGTTAGGCGGTGGCCATTCCATTGGAGTGCCCTTAGCCGTGGCTGCGAAACGATCGTTTATCGCGGAATCGGCTTCGATGACCATCCATCCGGTGCGGATGAATGGTCTGGTTTTGGGAATTCCTCAGACTCTGGAATATTTTCGCCGTATGCAGGATCGAATCACCAATTTTGTCACCCAAAACTCCAATATCAGCCCAGAGCGCTTTATGAGTCTTGCCATGAACACGCAGGAGTTGGTCATGGATGTAGGGACGGTTTTGGACGGTCCCGATGCTGTAGAAGAAGGGTTGATTGACTCTCTGGGATCCTTGTCCGACGCCATGGACTGTTTGGAAAAAATGATCGATCAAAATCGCAAATTACACCCTTCCCCTGGAAAAAAGAAAAAGACGCAGTGACAATTCGACGGGGGTAACCCGTCGTTACATAGAAGGAGGAGACTATGACAATCTTCGAAGCCATCATCCAAGGCATCATCCAAGGAGCTACCGAATTCCTGCCTGTTTCCAGCAGTGGTCACTTGTCCATTTCCAAACACCTTTTTGGGATCGAATTGCCGGGAATCCTATTTGATGTGATGCTGCATCTTGGCACCTTGATTGCTGTGGTGTTTGTCTACCGCAAACTGATTTGGCGGCTTATCAAAGAGTTTATCGCCCTGTGCGGAGATCTTGTTCACCGGCGTTTCCGGTGGAGCGAAATGAATCATGACCGTCGCTTGATCTTTATGCTGATCATCGGGCTGATCCCCCTGTTCCTGCTATTCCTGCCTATCCCCGGCACTGGAATGGATATCAAAGGGCTTTCGGAGACACTGGGTTCCGATTCCGACATCGTGGTGGAAGGGTTAGCTCTGCTGGCAACCAGCACTTTGTTGTTCCTGGGGATCAAAGCCAACAGGCAAGTAAAAGCCAAGCGCCATCGGGATGCTTCCGGCAAGGTGGTTCGCAGCAACGGACGGAGAAAAATACATACCATAGACGCTATTTTGATCGGCATCATGCAATGTCTGGCTGCCGTCTTTCCCGGCTTGTCCCGCTCTGGCTCTACCTTGTCGGTAGGGCTGCTCCGGGGCATCAATCAGCAAACTGCACTGGACTATTCGTTTGTGCTGGGAATTCCCTCCATCGCAGCAGCGGCATTGGTTTCCCTGTTGGATATGGGTGAGCAGGCCGATGCCGTAGGGGCCGCTCCGCTGATCGCAGGAGTCATCACCGCTGCCGTCGTGGGTTTCTTAGCCATCAAGCTGTTGAAATGGATCGTCACCACCAACAAGTTGGAGATCTTCGCTTTCTACACGCTGATCGTAGGCGCCTTGATTACGATTATTGGGATTATTGAGCATATTGTGGGCAAAAACCTCTTTACCGGTTTGCCCCTATAACATGGATCCTTTATTTAGGAAATTGGAAAACACGCGCTGAGATGGGAGGGGAGACAATTGCCAGCGAAAAAGACAACTTCAAAAAAGAGGCCTGCAACCAAAAGTGCAACTAGAAGTGCAACCAGGACTTCAAAAACACCTTCCGGAAAAAAACGGACTGGAGGAACTAAAGGAACTCGTTCCGGTCAAAATTCCCATGTGACCGCAGAGGCCATTCGCCAGAAAAATCAGGTTCGCGCCGTGGTATTGTTTGCCTGTGCGATTCTTTTGGGATGCCTGGTTTTGATTCCGGGAGATAATCTGTGGCATTGGGCCCATACGGCGATTTTAGGTCTCTTTGGAAGCTGGGCACTGCTCTGGCCGGTTCTGATGATCTATGTGGCAGTGATTACCGCATTGGATAAACCACGGGGTTCGATCAGCGGGAAGGTCTGGATGACTGTTTTGGTGATCGTCCTTTTCTGCGCAACCGGATTTATATTTGGAGGGGGCGCACTTCCGGACGGACTGAATTTTGGGCAATACATAGGATATCTCTTCACCGAAAATACCGGTACCAGCGGCGGCGTTGTAGGAGGCCTTCTGGGTCTTCCATTGCTGCGAGCCGCTGGTAACTTGGGAGCACGGATTATCATTATTCTTTTGCTCTTTGTGGCAGTCATGGTTCTCACCGGAACCACTTTGATAGGGTTGTTCCGCACCATAAAGAAGCCGGTGGATGTGGTGTCAGATGGATTACAAAACGCCCGGCAGCGCCGTGAAGAGGAGCGGCAGATTTTGGAACAGGACCTCTATGAAAGAGAAATGGAGGTACCCTTGCCGGCTCATCCCGTTCGGGCAGAATTTACCAATCCGTTCCCGAAGCCTCCAGAGAAGAAAAAACCGGATAAGCCACAAAAAAATGAAAAACTGGACCGTTTAAAGGCGGTGTTTGGGGTAGATGACGCCCAAGAAGAACCGCCTTCTCCTGCAAAGCAGGCAAAAGAGGGAGCTCAGGCACTGGAAAGAGCGGTAGAGGAACTGGAAGAGATTCATATTCCCACCCCTCCGGTAACCACAGTCCATTCCTCTGTTCCCAAACAGGATCCTGTGCCAGCGCCAAAGCCAGAGCCTTCTGAGACGGTTTCAGCTCCTGCACCGGCAGAACCCGCTCGAGAAACCACCGTCCGAGTGCCCGATGATGTAAAGGAACTGACGGAAAAGTTTATGGAGCAGCGGGAACAAAACCAACGCAAAGAAGCCACACCTGCACAAAAAGCCCAATATACAGGGGCGGAACCTTCTAAAACCGCCTACTGTTTCCCGCCTGTCACCATGTTGGCGGTCAGCCCCCATGGTAACCCAGCCCAGGAAACAGAAGAGTTGCAGACCAATGGACGGATTCTAGTAGATACCTTAAAGAGTTTCGGGGTCCAAACAAAAATCCTGGATATTTGTCGCGGTCCTGCGGTAACGCGGTATGAGATCCAACCGGCTGCCGGAGTGAAGATCAGCAAGATCACCAATCTGGCCGATGACCTGGCCCTTAACCTGGCTGCTACCGGTGTCCGGATTGAAGCTCCCATTCCGGGAAAAGCGGCAGTGGGCATTGAAGTGCCCAACAAAACCAGAAATATGGTCCGCATGCGGGAACTGATAGAATCCAACTCCTTCCAGACTTCCAAGAGTAAGCTTTCGGTTGCCTTGGGACGGGACATTGCTGGCCAGCCAGTAGTCGCTGACCTGGCGAAAATGCCCCACCTGCTTATTGCAGGCACCACCGGTTCCGGTAAATCTGTGTGCATTAACTCGTTGATCATCAGCATGCTGTATAAAGCCACACCCGACGAAGTCAGGTTCCTGATGATTGACCCCAAAGCGGTGGAGTTGACCGAATATAATGGCATGCCTCATATGCTGGTCCCCGTAGTGACCGATCCGCGGAAAGCTTCCGGTGCATTGGGATGGGCTGTTTCGGAAATGATGAAACGATATAAGATCTTTTCCGAATTTAACGTGCGCAACCTGAAGGGGTACAACACGTTGGCCGCTTCTCAAAACTATCAGGATGAAAATGGCCAACCCATGCCTGCTATGCCGCAAATTGTGATCATCATTGACGAGTTGGCAGACTTGATGATGGCTGCGCCCAAGGAAGTGGAGGATTCCATTTGCCGGTTGGCTCAGCTGGCTCGAGCCGCAGGAATGCATCTGGTTGTGGCAACTCAGAGACCCTCTGTGGATGTTGTCACCGGTTTGATCAAAGCCAACATTCCCAGCCGTATCGCTTTAACCGTTTCTAACGCGGTGGATTCCCGTACCATTCTGGACACTGGTGGAGCGGAAAAGCTTTTGGGATATGGCGACATGTTATTTGCTCCTGTGGGCGCCCAGAAACCTATCCGTGTGCAGGGCTGTAACGTGACGGACGAGGAAATCTCTTCCGTAGTCGAATTTGTTAAAAAGACAAAAACCATCGATTACGATGAGACTGTCATTGAAGAAATTGAGCGTAACGCCGCCAATGATGCCAAAGGCAATGACAATGCCGAAGGGGACAGCAGCCAGGGAGATCCCATGCTTGACGAGGCAATCAAGTGCGTGGTAGAAGCTGGACAGGCCTCCACCTCTCTGTTGCAACGGCGGCTCCGTCTGGGTTACGCCCGTGCGGGAAGATTGATTGACGAAATGGAGCAATTGGGGGTTGTAGGTCCCCATGAAGGCTCCAAGCCCCGTCAAGTATTGATCACGTATGCTCAGTGGCTGGAACGCAATATGCAAAAAGAAGATCCTTCGGATCGGGAAGAATAGTGGGGTTTCCCCATGAATTATCAGGAATGGGAACTTCGAGAAAAGCGCAGGAAATCGTGGTTTGACTTTCTGCTTTCTTTCCTGGCAGTCATTTTGGCTTTTTCCTTGACTCCAACGGGTCAAAAAGTTTGGGCACAGTTGTATCGAATTTCCGAATTTGAGGGGCCTTCCCAACAAGCACCCTTGATGCTTCATGTGCTGGATGTGGGGAAAGCCGATGCTTTATTGATTGAGTGCGAAGGAGAAACCGCTCTTTTAGATGGGGGAACTTATCCAAAAGGGGATACGGTTGTGGATTATCTGGCGCGGATTGGAGTGGAGCAGCTGGACTATATGATCGCCTCCCATCCGGACAGTGACCACATCGGAGGACTGGCTCAAGTGCTTGAGGAAATTCCAGTGGGAGAGCTGATTCTCTCTTCCTGGCCGGATGCCATCTGCCAAACTCCGGAATACAGAAATCTCCTGGAGGCTGCTGAAAGAAGACAAGTCCCCCAGACAATTGTGAACCCGGGAGACACGTTTTCTTTGGCCGGGGCAGAGGTCCAAGTATTAGGGCCTCTGAAAAGGTACGAATTATCCAACGATTGTTCCCAGGTTCTTCGTCTGGACTATGCCGGTTTTTCTGCTCTTTTCTGCGGAGACATAGAATATGAAGCGGAGAAAGACCTGGTTAAATCGGGTGCCAATTTAGATGTGGACCTTTTGAAAGTATCGCATCACGGGAGCGCAAATTCCTCCTCACAGCGTTTTCTGGAGGCTGTCTCTCCAAAATATGCTGTCATTTCTGTGGGACCGGACAGCAGCAATCTGCCCCGGGCAGAAACCCTTGCTCGTCTCGAGGAGGTAGGAGCAGAAATTTTCCGTACCGATTTGGAAGGAAATATGGTGTTTTCTTGGGATGGGGAAATGCTATCTGTGTGGACTACAGAACAATCCAACCACCTCATTGAACATACAATTCAGAATACCATTGAACATTGGAAAGGATAGAAATCTCATGAAACAGCTTGTAATCGATCGTTTAGAGGGAAAGTTCGCTATCTGTTCAGACAGCGAGGAGAAGTACTTTGCCATTGAAATCCCGGAACTTCCGGCTGGCGCAAAAGTAGGAAGCGTCCTTTCCATTACGGAGGAGGGAGAACTTCACCTAGAGGAGGAGGGCACCCAACTTCCCAAACAGCCCGGCAAACGGAGCGGGAAGAAGCGGTAAAGGAGGACCACATCGATGAATAAACTGAAATTTCTCTTTAACTGCGTGATCCATATGGACTACGCTGAATTGTTTCGGACCGTTGGAAAGGTCCATAAAATTACAGGGAAAAATAGAATCGGCATCATGATCGACGTGGTCCGATGTGGTATCCGTTACGGGGCAGGATTTAACGACTATCTGCTTTGTGAATTTTACAATCTCACGGACGCCCAACGGGCTACCTATATCACCAGAAGCGTCAACAACCAATTGGTTAGCATTCTCAATAATCGTGACTACTACCACTTCTTCGACAATAAAGCGGAGTTCTACAGCACTTTTTCCAAGTATATTGGCCGGCAGTGGCTGGACTTTTCTAAGGCAAGCCGAGAAGACTTTGCTAAATTTATGGAAAACCGCGATACCATCATGGTAAAGCCGGGATCTGAAAGTGGCGGCAAAGGCGTTGAGAAGCTGTCCAAAAAAGATTTTTCTTCTTTAGACGCCATGTATGATCAGTTAAAATCTGATGGAATTGGAGTTGTGGAAGACGTTCTTCAGCAGCACGAAGAAATGAACCGGATGAATCCTAGCTCCATCAATACCCTGCGGATCGTCACCATTCTCAACGAAACCGGTCCTCATATTGTCTATGCCCATATCCGCATTGGCAACAGCGATCGTCCTGTGGACAATCTCCACTCGGGCGGAATGTTTGCCCCCATTGATCTGGATCGGGGAGTGATTCAGTATCCCGCCTATGACAAGGCTCGGCATACTTATCAGGAACATCCTCGGACCCATACCACCATTCAAGGCTTTGCCATTCCCTACTGGGAAGAAGCGAAAGCAATGTGTCTGGAGGCATCCCAGATTGTTCCTCAGATGCGCTATGTGGGATGGGACGTTGCCATTACTCCTACCGGACCTGTCTTTGTGGAAGGCAACAATTTGCCTGGTTACGACATCTTACAGATGCCCCCTCATACTCCGGATAAAATCGGTATGCTGCCCCGTTTCCGGGAATTTGTCAAAGGAATCTGAGCATAAAAAAGTCCCCGGGATTTTCCCGAGGACTTTTTTCTATGCAAGGGGGGAAAGGCATAAAAGCGGCGTCTTGAAAAGAGGACACCGCTTTGAGAGATTCAATTGACTTTGTTGGGAGTAAACCGCAGGGGAATCTTTCTCTTGAGTTGCAGCCTGTCTTTTTCTTTCCGACGCAGATACACGCTCTGCACCAGGCCAAATCCCAGATACATACAAATAGCAGAGGAACCACCCGCACTAAAGAAGGGGAGAGTCACACCCATTGCGGGCAGCAGGGCTAAGCACATGCCTAGATTTGAGATAGACTGCAGCGCAATAATTCCAAAGTACCCAAAGCAAATGTACTTACCCAGTTCATCCCGAGAGGAATGGGCCACATGAAGCACCTTGATCATCAATAAAAGCAAAAGCAAAATGATAAGTGTACATCCTACAAATCCCAGTTCCTCACCAGCTACCGAGAAGATGTAATCGCTTTGCTGAAAGGGAACGCTGTTGCTGGCCACACGACTTCCGTGGAAAAGCCCTTGTCCGGTCAGTTTTCCGCTTCCAATGGAAATTCTTCCCTGGTACTGCTGATAGCCTGCATCCATCTGCACATTGGGATCATCCAAATTAAACAAGGCAATAAAACGCTGCTTTTGGTAGTCGCTCATCATAAATTTCCAAAGGAGGGGCAGCGCAATTAAAACCAAACCTCCCAGAAAAGCAAAATACCGAAGCTTTACTCCAGCGGCTAAACTCATAATGACGAACACAGCAAAAAAGACCACAGCCGCTCCCGTATCGCCCTGAAGCTGACAGAGCAAAATAGGAACCAGCGCATGACATCCCAAGAGAACCACCTGCAAGGGCTGATCCATTTTCTCACGTTTGCGCAGAATATCCAGGTGTTTGGCATAGGTGATAATGAATGCAATCTTTACAGCCTCGGAGGTTTGGAAGGTACTTCCTCCAATGTTGATCCACGCCCGGGCGTCCACACCACCGCTGCCCAAGACTTGTTCACCGAACAAAGCCGTATAGACCATTAAAAAGACGGAAAACCCGGCTAGAAGGTACCAAAAGTTTGCCAGTGCTCCATAATCTATAAGGGAAAGGACTACAGCCCCCACCACACCTAGACCAATGGCAAAAAGCTGTGTTTTAAAATAAGTGGACCCAGTTGCCAGGTCTACACTTCGCAAGAGCAACAAACTATAAGCGGAAATCGCAGCTAGAAGAAACCACAAAATTAAATCGGCCTTTTTGAGATAACCAAAAATCCCTTTAAAACATCGTTTAATCATGAGATACCTATTCTTTCGTAAATTCCATGTCTCACTGAGAGTCAGGAAAGTGAAATCCTTAAATTATGTCAATTGATTATAGCATATCTCCGCATAAGGGGCAAGTTTTTTTGTTTCAGGCTTTACTAATTCGGCAAGATAATTTATAATCAAGTGGCAAAGATATTCTAGTTCATGGCCCTTCAAAGGCCGGAAAGGTGAGTGGGAAAGCATGTTATCAGACATCGAGATCGCTCAAAGCACAACGCTTAAGCCCATTACGGAAATTGCCCAAAAGTTGGGAATTCTGGAAGATGAGTTGGAGCTCTATGGAAAATATAAGGCCAAGATCAACGAGCAGGCCTTTGCCCGTTTGGCAGACCGGCCGGACGGGAAACTGGTCCTGGTGACGGCCATCAATCCCACCCCCGCCGGGGAAGGCAAAACTACCACCACCGCCGGATTGGGCCAGGCCATGGCGAAAATCGGGAAAAATGCCATTATCGCTTTGCGGGAACCTTCTCTGGGGCCTGTTTTTGGGATCAAGGGCGGCGCTGCTGGCGGCGGTTACGCCCAGGTTCTCCCCATGGAAGATATCAATCTCCACTTTACAGGAGATATGCACGCCATTACTTCTGCCAATAATCTCTGCTGCGCCATGCTCGACAACCACTTGCAGCAGGGAAATCCCCTGGGAATTGACCCCCGGCGGATCCAGATTAAACGCTGCCTGGATATGAACGACCGTGCCCTGCGGAACGTGATCGTCGGTCTGGGCGGCAAGATCAACGGTGTGCCCCGGGAAGACGGGTTCATCATCACCGTGGCATCCGAGGTTATGGCGATTCTCTGCTTGGCCAAAGATATGAACGATCTCAAGCGTCGTCTGGGCAATATCTTGATCGCTTATACCTACGATGGCAAACCTGTGTATGCTCGGGATATTAAAGCGGAAGGCGCCATGGCTGCCCTTTTGCGGGACGCTGTCAATCCTAACCTGGTTCAAACCATTGAAGGTACCCCTGCTATCATGCATGGCGGTCCTTTCGCCAACATTGCACATGGCTGCAACTCTGTCCGGGCCACTCGTCTGGCTTTGAAACTGGCCGATTATTGCATCACGGAAGCAGGCTTCGGCTCGGATTTGGGCGCGGAAAAGTTTATGGACATCAAGTGCCGTATGGCTGGGCTGGCACCTTCCTGTGTGGTGGTGGTCGCTACAGTTCGTGCTCTGAAATACAACGGCGGTGTTGCAAAAGCGGATTTGGCTACGGAAAATGTTCCCGCTCTGGAAAAGGGTATTGTCAATCTGAAAGCACATGTCGAAAACATGGGTAAATACGGTGTGCCTGTAGTGGTTGCCATCAACCGCTTCGGCACCGACACCGACGCAGAACTCCAGGTGGTAGACCGCTGCTGCCAAGAGTTGGGGGTATCTTATGCGCTTTCCGAAGTCTTTGCCAAAGGCGGCGAAGGCGGCGTAGAGCTGGCGAAGACCATCTGCAAAGTGATGGAAGAAAACGAGGGTAAGACGCATTTTGCGCCCATTTATCCCGATGATGCCACCGTAGAGGAAAAAATCCATACCATTGCCACCACGATTTATGGAGCTAAAGATGTCACTTATACCAATCAGGCGATGAAGTCTTTGAAGGACATCAAAGCCTTGGGTGGTGACTCCATGCCCGTGTGTATTGCAAAAACCCAATACTCTCTTTCCGACAACGCCAAGCTGCTGGGCCGTCCCACAGACTTCTCCATCACCATTCGGGATCTGAAGCTTTCCAATGGCGCCGGGTTTGTAGTGGCATACGCCGGAGACATTATGACCATGCCCGGCCTGCCCAAGGTACCCGCAGCGGAAAAGATTGATGTGGATGAAAACGCTGTCATCCACGGCTTGTTCTGATGGCGGAGCAGTTTATCACCCATTCCCCGCAAGAGACCGGGGAACTGGCAAGGCGTTTAGCTCAGGATCTCAAAGGCGGGGAAGTGATTGCCTTTACCGGAGGCATGGGAGCAGGAAAAACAGCATTTACCAGAGGCCTTGTAATGGGATTGGGTGCAGGAGATGTGGTCTCCAGCCCTACTTTCGCCCTGGTCAATGAATACGCAGGGCGGTTGACGGTAGAGCATTTTGACATGTACCGGGTAGAAAGCTGGGACGATTTATACTCCACTGGCTTTTTTGACTATCTGGATACGGACTGCGTCCTCGTCATCGAATGGAGTGAAAATATTCAAGGTGCCTTGCCCGATGGCGTAATCTCCATTGATCTTCAGCCTGGGGATAAGGACCAAGATCGTATCATCACCATAGAAGGTTGGAAAGGAGGCGGAACACCATGTTGATTTTGGGAATTGCCTCCTCTGCATCGGCTGCTTCCGCTGCATTGGTAGAAAATGGCCGGCTGTTGGGTGAATCCTACGTCAACACAAAACAGACTCACAGCCAGACTCTACTGCCCATGGTAGAAACTCTTCTTCGATCGCTGCAACGGTCCTGCAAGGATCTAGATGCCTTGGCGGTATCCCATGGGCCAGGTTCTTTCACGGGTGTGCGAATTGGAGTTTCTTGCGTAAAGGGAATAGCCTTTCCAAACAGTACCCCTTGTGTTGGAATTTCTACTTTGGAGGCGATTGCCTATGGCGGTCTCGCGTGGGAAGGGGCCGTTCTGTGTGCGGTGATGGATGCTCGCTGCGGTCAAGTGTACAATGCTCTATTTCGGGCAAACCAGGGGAGACTTCAACGTATTACCGAAGATCGAGCTCTCTCCATAGAGCAACTGGGAGAAGAGTGCCGTGGTTTCCAAGAACCTGTCTTGCTTCTGGGAGACGGGGCGGAACTGTGCTATAAAACGTTTCAGACTTGGGGCGCTCAACTGGCTCCGGAAAATGTTCGATTCCAACGGGCATCTTCTGTTGCTTTGTTGGGTGAAGAGGCTGCCCAACAGGGGAAGACTGTAACGGCTTCTGGGCTGGCACCAGTCTATTTGCGTCTGCCTCAAGCAGAACGGGAATTAAAAAAACGGATGGAACAGAAAGGAGCGCCTGCATGAAACTGGCAATCGGTTGCGATCATGGCGGCTTTGCATTGAAAGAAGCCGTCCGCGAATATTTGGAGGAACACAAGATCCCATACAAGGATTTCGGCGCGTACAGCACGGATTCGGTGGATTATGCGCCCATTGCGGCGCAAACCGCCCGCTATGTAGCTTCTGGCCAAGCAGATTATGGTGTACTGATCTGCTCTACCGGGCTCGGGATTTCTATTGCCGCCAACAAGGTTAAGGGGATCCGGGCAGCGGTGTGCACCAATGAATTTTGCGCGGAAATGACAAGACGCCATAACAACGCCAATATTCTTTGCATGGGTGGAAAAGTGGTAGATCGGGAGCTGGCTTTGAAGATGTTGGACATCTTCCTGCACACCGAGTTTGACGGTGGACGTCATCAGCGCCGAATCGACCAGATCACTCAAATTGAAGAGGGCGAACTATAACTATAAAGGAATCCCTGGGAGGAGCTATTTTATGAAGAACTATCCGAACGTATTTGTCATGGATCACCCGCTGATCCAGCATAAACTTACTTTTTTGCGGGATGTCTCCACTGGAACGAAAAATTTCCGAGAGTTGGTCAGTGAGATCGCCACATTGATGTGCTATGAGGCCACACGAGATCTTCCTCTGATGGAGGTGGAAACAGTAACCCCCATGCAAAAAACGGTGACAAAAGTAATCGCCGGCCGAAAGTTAGCCTTTGTTCCTATCCTTCGGGCAGGACTGGGCATGGTTGACGGCATGCTGCAGCTGGTTCCCTCTGCAAAAGTGGGACATATCGGCCTTTACCGGGACCACGACACTCTGAAGCCTGTGGAGTATTATAACAAGCTGCCACAGGATATTGAGGAGCGGGACGTGATCGTGTTGGATCCCATGCTGGCTACCGGCGGATCCGCCATGGACGCTATTTCCATTGTCAAACGCAGCCATCCGAAGAGCATCAAATTTCTCTGCATTATTGCGGCTCCGGAAGGACTAGAGGTTTTGACCAAGGCTCATCCGGACGTCCAGATTTACTGCGCATCCGTGGATGAGAAACTCAATGAAAACGGCTACATTCTCCCTGGTTTGGGAGACGCAGGAGATCGGATTTTCGGAACCCTGTAAAAACACGTCGGGCGCACTGTTTTTCAAAACGGTGCGCTTTTTTCTATTTCCTATTTGTGAATTTTTTTGTGGCTCTTTCAAAACAGGGAAAAGTGTGGTATACTTAAACATCGATAGCATATTTATGCACTTCGTTTGCAAATCTATTGGGAAGGTCATTGATCCATGAGCGAATTTAAAACACAGCGTCTCAGCGAATCTGTAAGGTTTCACACCTTTACAGATCCTCGCTTTAAAACCACGAAAGTCTCGGTGGATTTATTGGTTCCTTTGTCCAGTTCCACCGCTGCCACATATGGGATTCTGCCTTCACTAGTCAGCCGCGCCACCCGGACTTATCCGGATTACACTGCGCTCAATGCAAGATTGGCTGAACTCTACGGGGCTTCCTTAAACAACAGTGTACGCAAAATGGGAGAGTATCAGGTGCTTTCTCTTTCTGCGGCAGGTATTGCCAGCCGCTATGCCTTCGGCGGGGAAGATATGTTTGCCCAACTAACCGGGTTATTGTTCGACATTTTCTTCGATCCCCTCAAAGATCAAGAAGGCCTTTTTCCGGCAGACGGTTTCGAACAGGAACAGCGTCAGATTTTGGAAATGAAAGATTCCGAGTTTAACGATAAAATTACCTATGTCCATCAACGCAGTGAAGAATTTTTGTTTCAGGACCAAAATGCCGGTGTCAACCGCTATGGATCTCGGGAAGATGTAGCTGCATTAAATCGCAAGGAAGTCACTGAAGCATGGCAGCAGCTGCTCTCTCAAGCTCAGTTTGAGATCTTCGCCTTGGGAGACTGTTTCCCGGATCCCGAGGTTTTTCAGACACGTTTTGGTTCTCTGGGCACTCCTCAGAAAACTGGCATGCTAGCTGTAGATGCCCCAGGGAAAGTACGCCGAAAAACAGAAGAGCAGCCGCTTTCCCAGTCGAAACTGTCTATGACCTACCGAGTGGATTTTTCTCCCGAAGAGCAGACTTTGTATCGGCTGATGGCTGCCGCACTGGGAGGAACTCCCAGTTCCAAGCTATTCCAAAATGTGCGGGAGAAAATGGGCCTTTGTTATTACTGTTCGGCAGGGCTCAACGTAAATAGTCGTACTCTTTACGTTGAAAGCGGTGTGGAAACTGAAAACTTGACTAAAGCAGAGTCTGCCATTGCTCAGCAATTGGAAGCGCTGCAACAGGGGGATCTCAGTGAGGAAGAACTGCTTTCTGCGAAACTTGCTCTGAAAAATTCCTTGTGTTCGGTGGGAGATTCCCTTTCTGCTGTGGAAAATTGGTATTTGGGAAGGTGTTTCAGTGGGAAGATTGAATCCCCTGAAGAGGCAGTGGATCAGCTGATGTCTTACACGAAAGAGCAAGTGGTGGAAGCCGCCAGGAAGCTGCACCCAACCACCGTATACAGCCTGAAAGGAAGTGGCTCCCAGAGATGAAGATGGAAAAAATCACCGGTAAACAGGTAGGAGATACGTATTACAAAATCCTCCATCCCACGGGATTAACCATTTACCTTTATCCCAAGGAACATTGCAGCACTACCTTTGCCATGTTTGGCACCAAATATGGTTCTGTAGATAACTGTTTTCAGCGGGAAGACGAGGCTGAACCGGAAATTGTTCCAGAGGGCATTGCCCACTATTTGGAACACAAGCTATTTGAGAGCGAAGAAGGGGACGCCTTCGAACGATACGCCAAAACAGGAGCCGATGCCAACGCGTTCACCTCTTTTGAATCCACTTGTTACCTTTTCTCCTGCACCGATAAGCTGTATGAATCGCTGGAGATTCTGCTGGACTTTGTACAGTCTCCTTACTTTACAGAGCAGACTGTTCAGAAAGAGCAGGGAATCATTGGAGAAGAAATTAAAATGTACGATGACGACCCTCAATGGCGCGTAATGTTCAATTTTCTGCGGGCCATGTATCGGGATCATCCAGTCCGGATCGATGTAGCGGGCACTGTGGAAAGTATCGCTAAAATTACGCCAGAGCTGCTGTATCGTTGCTACCACACGTTTTATAACCTGGGAAATATGTGTCTTGCCTTGGCGGGCAATTTTCAGGTGGACAAGGTTCTGGAAGTTTGTGACAGAATGCTCAAATCTACCAAACCCATAAAAGTCAAACGAATCTTCCCTAAGGAGCCTGCAGGGGTGGTATCTCATCATGTGGAAGAACAGCTTTCTGTGGCCTCTCCACTGTTCCAGTTTGGCTTTAAAGACCCGGAGGGGGACAAACCCAGAAGTGAGCGGGATGTAGCCGCCATGGAAGTGTTACTGGAAACCATGGCATCCGAAGCATCTCCTTTATTCCGGGACCTGCTGGATCGGGAACTTATCAATGAATCCAGCTTCAGTTACGAATATTTTGAAGGAAGCGGTTACGCAACGGTCATGTTCAGCGGGGAATCCAAGAACGCCCAGGCAGCTGCCCAGGCCCTTTTGCAGGAGGCCAAACGTTTCCAAACCGAAGGCATTCCACAAGAAGCCTTTGAACGCTCCAAACGCGCACTGTATGGGGAGCTTGTTTCTGCCCTGAACAACACGGGAAGCATCGCCAATGGACTGGTGAACATGGCGCTGCGAGGCAGGGAACTCTTTACCTACATAGACTCCTTGGCAAGTCTCAAGCCGGAAGATGTCACCGATCAGCTGAACCGGGTGTTCCAGGAAGAACAAAGTGTTCTTTCGATTATCTTGCCTTTGGAATAAATCTAATATCAAGTTTCGGCATTTGCCGAAAGGAGGAATCAATCTTTATGACGCACACAATCACGTTCCCTGGATTGGGGCTCAGTTTTACAGTGAATACAGTGGCCTTTTCTGTGGGAAATTTCCATGTTTACTGGTACGGAATCATCATTGCAGTAGGTTTTCTGCTGGCATTGATCTACGCCTCCATGAGCTGCAAAAAGATGAATATCGATGTAAACCGTCTGTTTGATGCGGTGATTGTAGGGTTGATCGCAGGTGTGATCTTTGCACGACTGTTCTATGTGGTATTTTATCCCGGTGACAAATACTGGAAAAACCCCATGGAGATTTTCCAGATTCACGATGGGGGATTGGCCATCTATGGCGGCATCATCGGAGCCCTGATCTTTGGCGGTTTGATGGCTCGCATCCGGAAATTGAAGGTTGCCGCTGTATTCGACATTGTCTCACTGGGTTTTCTGATCGGCCAATGTGTAGGCCGTTGGGGAAATTTCATCAACCAAGAAGCTTTTGGTACGGTAACGGATTTGCGCTGGGGCATGAGCAGCGATGCCACCTCCAATATGACCGTACATCCTTGCTTCCTGTACGAATCCCTTCTTTGCCTGTTAGGCTTTGTCCTCTTACATATCTTCACGAGGAAATACCGTCAATATGATGGTCAAACTTTTTTGCTTTACATCGTATGGTACGGCTTTATTCGTTTCTTCATTGAAGGCCTGCGTACCGACAGTTTGATGATTCCCGGTGTTAATCTGCGGGTTTCCCAGGTCATTGCAGCAGGCTGCGTGATTGTTGGCGTAATCCTGTTGATTGCGTTCCGCCACAAAACCAGCCTTACCGGTTGTGGCGACCGCCGGGTCATGGAAGCGGTAGGCTTGGTGGAACCTTTGCCTGTGGAAGAAAAGGAAGAAGAGCCTGAAGATGACGGTCCCAGCACCATTTTTGGCGATCTTCCCCCGGAAGAGGTCAAGGAAATTTACAATGAGATCGCCAAAGGCCCCGAGGATTTGGCCAAAAAAGACCGGGGTTCTTCGGATGTAGCTGAACAAAAAGAAGCCGCTTCGGAAAAGGATTCCAGCAAAGAAGAAGAAAAGGTGGAAGAAGATTCCGAAACGGAGCAGTAATAGCTTTACTTATGGAGAAAGGGGAGGAAAAACGTGGCAGAACGTATTGATGGAAAAGCCGTTTCCGCAAAAGTGCGGGCAGAAGTCGCCGAGGAAGTAAAGACCTTAAAAGAACAAGGTGTTTGTCCCGGTTTGGCTGTGGTGATTGTAGGGGATGATCCTGCCTCACGAATCTATGTGAACAACAAGAAGAAAGCTTGCGAGGCTACAGGTATCCATTCGGAAGAATATGCTCTTTCGGCAGAAACCACCCAGGAGGAACTTTTGACCTTGGTGGATCAATTGAACCACAAGGAAGACATCCATGGGATTTTGGTGCAGTCGCCCTTGCCCAAGGGATTGGACGAAGCGGCTGTAGTGGAAGCCATCAATCCCCAAAAAGATGTGGATGCTTTCCATGCGTACAACGTGGGAAAGATTATGATTGGAGATTACCATTTTCTTCCGTGCACTCCTGCTGGGATTATGGAACTGTTAAAAGCCTATGAGATTCCAGTAGAAGGCAAACGTTGCGTGGTGATTGGCCGCAGCAATATCGTGGGAAAACCTATGGCAATGCTGCTTCTCCATCAAAATGGTACCGTGACGATTTGCCACAGCCGAACCAAAAATCTGCCGGAAATCACGGCACAAGCAGATATCCTTGTATCCGCCGTAGGGAAAAGCCATTTTGTCACAGCGGACATGGTAAAACCAGGCGCTGTGGTGATCGATGTGGGCATGAACCGGGAGGAAAACGGCAAACTGTGCGGAGATGTGGATTTTGCTCAGGTGGAACCTTTGGCTTCCTACATCACTCCGGTTCCCGGAGGAGTTGGCCCTATGACTATTGCTATGCTGTTGAAAAACACGATTACAGCTGCCAAGTTACAAAATCATTTGCTATAACCGGACAGGAGTTGTTTCTCTATGGCAAGTATGCTGGAACACATCCATTCTCCGGAAGACATCAAAGGATTTGACGGGGAAGAACTCACTGCGCTCTGCGAAGAGATGCGCCGAGTGATCATTGAAACGGTCTCAGCAAACGGTGGCCACTTGGCCTCCAACTTAGGTGTCGTGGAATTGACAGTGGCGTTGGCGCTGGCCTTTTCGCCACCCAAAGATACCATCGTTTGGGATGTGGGTCACCAAAGTTACCCATATAAGTTGTTGACAGGCCGCTATCCTCAATTTTCCACCATCCGTCAGGAAGGCGGCCTTGCAGGATTCCCCTGCAGGGAGGAAAGCCCCTACGACATGTTTACCTGCGGACACAGCAGCACCTCCATCTCTTCTGCGCTTGGAGTGTCTGAAGCCAATTACCTGCAGGGTAAAGATGGCTATGTGGTGGCTGTCATCGGCGATGGAGCCTTGACAGGAGGATTGGCATATGAAGGCCTGAACAATGCCGGCCGTCTACACCGCAATTTGATCGTTATCTTAAACGACAACGCCATGTCCATTTCCAAAAATGTGGGCTCCATGGCTCGATATTTGACCTATATCCGGACGAAACCGGGATATATTAAAACGAAAAATCATCTGGAACAATCCCTTCAAAAGCTTCCCGGAATTGGAAAAATAGTAGGCAGTGGCCTTCGCCGCTTGAAACATGCGGTAAAGCGTCTCTTTTACAATTCCACTGTCTTCGATGATTTTGGCTTTTCCTATTACGGACCCTTTGACGGGCACAACATCAAAGAACTGGCGGAAACCCTAGAGACAGCCAAGTTGATTCATAAGCCTGTCCTTCTCCATGTGCGCACTTACAAAGGCAAGGGATATCAATACGCGGAACAAGATCCCACTATTTATCATGGTCTGTCCGGATTTGACGTCACAACCGGAGATACCGGGGAAAAATCCCAAAGCTTTTCTGACGAATTTGGAAAGACCATGTGTGCCTTGGCCCAAAACAATCCAAAAATCTGCGCTATAACCGCCGCCATGCAAAATGGTACCGGGTTAAGTGAATTCCGAGAAAAGTTCCGGGGCAGATTTTTCGATGTAGGCATTTCTGAAGAACATGCAGTCACTTTTGCAGGTGGCCTCGCCGCTGGCGGGATGCTACCGGTTTTTGCAGTTTATTCTACTTTTTTGCAGCGGGCGTATGATCAGCTTATTCACGACGTCTCCATGCAAAACACAAAAGTCATCTTGGCGGTAGATCGAGCCGGTGTAGTGGGGGAGGACGGAAAAACACATCAAGGTGTTTTTGATGCCGCCTATCTTCAGACCATCCCCAATATTACGGTTTATTCTCCCACCTATTTTCGGGAACTCAATCTTCAACTCACCTATTTGGTGGAAAAGGGACAAGGCCTTTGCGCGATCCGATATCCTCGTGGAAAAGAGCTCTATAAACCCCACAGCTTTACGAGTACCACGGACCCCTTCAGCGTCTATGGAAATCCAGATGCCAAGTGCTGTGTGGTTACTTTTGGGCGAGTTTTTTCCTTTGCTGCCGCGTGTACAGAGCATTTGAAGCAACAAGGCATTCCCCTGAAGCTTGTGAAACTCAATCGAATTATTCCTGTAGATACGAAAGCCGTGGAGGAAGCTCTTGCCTGTGAGCATGTTTTCTTTTTCGAAGAAGGAATCCAACGGGGAGGAATCGGCGAACATTTTGGGTTTCTTTTGGAACAAAGGGGTTTTTCTGGGCAATTCCATCTTCGAGCCATCCAAGATCCCTATATTAAGCATGCCCCCATGTTCCGTTCTCTGGAAGTCTTAGGCCTCAACGAAGAGGGAATTGAAAACTATATCCTGGAAACGCTGGGAAAAGCTAAGGGAGGGATTCACTCTGAAAAAACGACTTGATATCCTTGTGACGGAACGAGGCCTTGCTGAGAGCCGCGAAAAAGCCAAAGTGCTGATTATGGCGGGGCATGTCTATGTGGACCATCAAAAGGCGGACAAGCCTGGAGATACTTTTTCGGAAGAGGCAGAAATTGAAGTCCGCGGAAAAGGTCTGCAATATGTAAGCCGTGGGGGATTGAAGCTGGAAAAAGCCATGAAAGAGTTTGGGCTTACATTGGCAGAGAAAACCTGTATGGATATTGGCGCTTCCACTGGTGGTTTTACAGACTGTATGCTGCAAAATGGAGCACGAAAAGTCTATTCCGTGGATGTAGGGTATGGGCAACTGGCCTGGAGCCTCCGAACGGATCCCCGTGTGGTCAATTTGGAACGAACCAATGCCCGATATTTGACCCGGGAACAAATTCCAGAAGTAATCGACTTTTTCTCTGTGGATGTTTCCTTTATTTCCCTTACCATTATCTTGCCTGCGGTACGCCCTCTCCTGGGAGAACAGGGCCAGGCGGTCTGCCTGATCAAACCACAATTTGAGGCAGGCAGAGAAAAGGTGGGAAAAAAGGGTGTTGTCCGGGACAAATCGGTTCATCGAGAAGTCATCGAAAAAATACGAAACTTTGTCTTGGATCACGGATATTCTATTTTGGGACTCACCTTTTCTCCAGTCAAGGGTCCGGAAGGAAATATCGAATATCTCATCTATCTGGAACGATCTGACACCCCCGTGTGCATGGAAACAGTTCCAAGCGCTGAATGGGTGGTAGAACAATCGCACCAGGCACTAGATCGTCCCAACGGAAAATAATAACAAGTTGAAGTGACTTTTTTCAGCTTCCAGGCGTCAAAAGGAGGGAGATTCCTGTGAAGATTGCCGTACTTCCCAATTTGACCAAACAGGCTGCACAAACTTGTACAGAGGAAGTACTTGCCATTTTAAAGCAAAGCGGCTGTGACACTGTATTAAAAACCGATCTTTTTACGAAACATGGTGTCTATCGTCAAGGTCAAGACGAGGAAGTCTTGCGGGAGTGTGACCTGTTTGTGGCAATCGGCGGAGACGGAACCATTATCCACACCGCAAAACTGGCAGCTTCTCTGGATAAACCCATCTTGGGCGTCAATGCCGGCACCCTGGGATTTACCGCTGGAGTGGAACGCCACGAACTGTCCTTGCTTTCCCATCTGGCGGATGGGGACTACAGAGAGGAAAAACGTCTCATGCTCTCTGTTCAGCTGGAAACAGAAAAAGGCAGCTATCACTATTACGCTCTCAACGATGCCGTTCTTTCAGGAGAACCTGCAAAAATCATTGATTACCGCATGCTTCTTGGAAGACGATCCTACAACTACCGGGCGGATGGTTTTATTGTGGCCACTCCCACAGGGTCTACCGCGGATTCCTTGTCTGCAGGAGGACCGGTGATTGAACCCAGCATGGACTGTTTGGTCTATACGCCCATTTGTCCCCACTCTCTCTTTAACCGAAGCGTAATTTTTAAAGGAGATTCACCACTTTTGGTGGATATTCCTGAGAATATAGGGAGGCTTTATCTTTCCGTAGATGGAGAACCTCCTCTGGATGTTTCCGAAGGAGATCGTTTGACCTTTTCTCGAGCAGAACGCTTTGCCAGATTTGTCCGTTTGGGAAAACAGGATTTTTACGATACCCTCAATCGGAAAATTATCGAAACCCGGCCATAAGTTTGGACCGATGGCTCTTACGGAAAACCGGCGAAACCCGCCAGAAAGGACTGGAATCCACCTCATGAAAACACGACGGCACGCAAAAATTTTGGAGCTCATCAAAGAATATGACATCGACACCCAAGACGAGCTTCTCCGCTATTTGCGGGAGAGCGGATTCGATGTGACCCAAGCAACGGTATCCCGCGATATCAAGGAGCTGCGTTTGGTGAAAACTCTTTCCCGCACGGGAAAATACCGCTATTCCACAGGGAATGAAAACATCAACGACATGTCCTCCAAGTTCTATTCCTTCTTTTCCGATTCTGTCCTCTCGGTAGAAGCTGCCCAGAACATGGTAGTTGTACGCTGTATGACCGGTATGGCCCAGGCTGTATGTGCTTCCATGGACTCCATGCACTGGCAAGGGTTTGTGGGGACTTTGGCGGGAGAAGACACCATCTTTATCGTTTGCCGTACCGACGCAGACGCCCTGGCAACTCAAGAAGAATTCCGGAAATTGATCAACAGGTGACCTGATATGCTGTCTCAGTTGTTCATTCAGAATATTGCTGTAATCGAAAAAGCCTCCATCGATTTTGAGGAAGGATTTACCGTTTTGACCGGCGAAACCGGCGCCGGTAAATCTATCATCATTGACGCCATTCACGCAGTGCTGGGGGACAGGACCTCCAAAGAGTTGGTTCGCACCGGTTCGGATACAGCTTCTGTTTCTGCCCTGTTTACGGATTTGGATCAAGATACCCTGGATCTGTTAGATCGGTTTTCCATTCCCAGAGAGGAAGATAGATCACTCTTAATCCAACGTGAAATCAGGTCGGCAGGCAGATCCCATTGCAAATGCAACGGAGCCCCAGCTACTGTGTCCATGCTCAAACAGTTGGGACCACGATTGATTACCATTCATGGACAACATGAAAGCTATGAGCTGCTTTCTCCAGAGGTCCACATGACCTATCTGGACAGCTTTGGGGAACTGGAATCGCTCTTAGGAGCCTACCAGAATGCTTATCATGCCTTGCGTGAGACACAACATCGCCTGGAAGCCCTTCAAACAGACAAAGGGGAAAAAGCCAGGTTATCGGACTTGCTTCACTATCAAATTGATGAAATCGAAAGCGCCCAAATTCATGTTGGGGAACGGGAAGAACTAGAAAGCCAGCGGGAGATCATTCGCAACAGCGAAAAAATTTCCGGTTCGTTGGAATTACTCAGGGAATTGCTGTCCGGTGATGAGGAAAATCCCGGATTACTCACAGAAGTTTCTCAAGCCTCTGAGGAAGCAGAACGCATTGCACCCTATTTGCCGGAATTGGAAGAAGCCTCTCAAAAACTACAGGAGGCAGGGTATCTTCTGGAAGATGTGGATGCTATTCTGCGAGGCACAGGGGTGGACTTTGATCCTGCCCAATTGGACGCCATTGAGGAACGATTGGATCTTCTATACAAATTGGGGTTGAAATACGGTTCCAGCGAAGAAAAAATACTGGATTTTTTGGACGACTGTAAGAGAAGGCTTCATCAGATCGAGTTCTCAGATGAAGAGCGGGAACGTCTGGAGTCGCAGTATGAACAGCAGAAGAAGGAAGCAATCGCTTTAGCCAAGGAGCTTTCCGAAAAAAGGCGTGCCGCTTCCGGACTGTTTCTGCGCCAGGTCAAAAAGGAGCTGTCTTTCTTAAATATGCCGGGCATCGAGTTCGAGACGGATATTCAACGGGTCCCCCTTTATCAGATGGGCTGTGACAGAATCCAGTTTTTGGTCTCTGCCAATCAGGGAGAACCGCCTAAACCTTTGTCGAAGATTGCATCGGGAGGCGAGTTGTCACGAATCATGCTGGCCATCAAAACTGTCCTCTCCGGAAAAGATAAAGTGCAAACCTTAATTTTTGATGAGGTGGACACAGGGATCAGCGGGGCAGCCGCCCAAAAAGTGGGGCAGAAACTGCGTCAAGTTTCTCAGAATAGACAAGTTCTATGCATCACTCATCTGGCCCAGATGGCCGCTTTGGCTGACCATCACTTGTTAATTTCCAAGCATGTGGATCAAGGACGCACCTATACCCAGGTGAAAGAACTGGACTTTGAGGGAAGAAAACACGAAGTAGCGCGGATAATCGGCGGTGATGGGATTACGCCCCTTCAACTGGAAATGGCGGAAGAAATGCTTCGGAAGTCTTGACTTTTTTCAGGTTCAGCCGTATAATAGCACACAATGGCAATGACGGAACAAAGTAGACTGCCGAGTCCTACGGCACAGAGAACTTGCGGTTGGTGAAAGCAAGAACGTGGCGGCAGTTGAACATACAGTCCCGAGCCGCTGTCCTGAACTTTTTCAGTAGGGATCGCCGTTTGGCAGGCGTTACTCTGCCAGGGCATAGATGTGCCCGTAAGGTCACGGACCGTAAGGCCGTGATAAATTGAGGTGGTACCGCGGTAAGTCTTTTATCGCCCTCTGCGTGAAAATGCAGGGGGCTTTTCTTTTTGGAAAAAGCTACCCTGGGCATTTTCAAAACATCATTTTTGGAAAGGTTGGGAACAACATGGGAGTTTACGAAGAACTACAGGCCCGGGGATTGATTGCCCAGGTCACCAACGAAGAGGAAATCCGCCAGGTGGTAAATAACGGAAAAGCTGTTTTTTACATTGGCTTTGACTGCACCGCCGACAGCCTGACCGCCGGTCACTTTATGGCCCTCACTTTGATGAAGCGGCTGCAGATGGCTGGCAATAAACCCATCGCATTGATTGGCGGAGGCACCACTATGATCGGAGATCCCACCGGTCGCACTGACATGCGTAAAATGCTCACCAAAGAGGATATCGACCACAACGCTGCCTGCTTCAAGCGACAGATGGAGCGATTCATCGAGTTTGGCCAGGGTGAGGGCAAAGCAATGATGCTCAACAACGCCGACTGGCTGCTGAATCTGAACTATGTGGAACTGCTGCGGGAAGTGGGCGCCTGCTTCAGCGTCAACAACATGCTCCGGGCAGAATGCTACAAGCAGCGCATGGAAAAGGGACTCTCTTTCCTGGAGTTTAACTACATGATCATGCAAAGCTACGACTTCTACTACCTATTCCAGCACTATGGCTGCAACATGGAATTTGGCGGTGATGACCAGTGGAGCAACATGCTGGGCGGCACCGAACTGATTCGCCGGAAACTGGGCAAGGATGCTCATGCTATGACTATCACCCTGCTTACTGACTCTCAGGGAAAAAAGATGGGCAAAACTGCCGGAAATGCTGTGTGGCTGGATCCCAACAAGACCAGTCCCTTCGACTTCTATCAGTACTGGCGCAATGTGGATGACGCCGATGTGATCAAATGTGTACGGATGCTCACCTTCCTGCCTCTGGAGGAGATCGAGGAAATGAGCCATTGGGAAGGCAGCCAGCTGAACAAGGCAAAAGAAATTCTTGCCTTTGAGCTGACCAAGATGGTTCATGGGGAAGAAGAGGCCAAAAAAGCTCAGGAAGGCGCTCGAGCTCTCTTTGGTGCAGGTAGCGATACCTCTAACATGCCCACCACCCAACTTTCTGATGAAGATTTCACCGACGGAGAAATTACCGTTTTGGATCTGTTGCTCAAGACGGGGCTGGTTCCCTCCAAAGGGGAAGGCCGAAGACTGATCCAGCAGGGCGGTTTGACAGTGGCAGACGAAAAGGTGACAGACATGAATAAAACTTTCCCGAAAGAAGCATTTGAAAAGGGTCTTGTCATCAAAAAAGGCAAAAAAGTGTTTCACAAGGCTGTGTGCTAAAAACTGAGCTAAGAGATTATTTTCACAGATTCTAAAAAGAGGGTCTCTCCTTCATCTGAAAAGGAGAGGCCCTCTTTTGTATATCAGGAATCAAATAGACGCTGAATCTCTTTTTTATGGGACAGGGTGATAACTTTACCTGTATAGGGGGAAAGTATCTTTCGCATAGCCGGCAGGTTGACTCTGTAAAACTTCCTTGTCCATTTCAGCAAATCGACTACCGACTTTAAAGTTTCATTTTTCCTGCTTGTTTTCCTGATTTTCCGTTTTATAAATCGATGGAGAATACGATAGCGACAAAGGAATGGTGGCGTATTCAAAAAATAAATGACATCTGCATCTCTAAAGCACTGCTCACACCAGGTGAATTGAACCCCTTCAATGATCCAATGTTCCCGGCCCAATGTTTGTGTCAGCATCTTGTCCCTGGAATATTCATCCCGTTTACAACTGAATGACCCTCTGGAATTGTCCCAAAAGAGGTCATCCAAGGAACAGACTGGTATATGATATTTTTCGGATAAACCCTTTGCAAGGTATGTTTTTCCAGAACCACTGGGCCCAATAATGTGAATTTTCATCTTGTCACCACCAATGACATTTTCCCAATTATAGCAAAACCACGCTGAAAAGCAAATGCATCACAGCGTGGTCCGGTCAATGAAATCCGTTTTATTTTGCCAAATGAGGGCTCTTTTAAGCCATAGCCTTTTGAATGGCCCCTAATACCGTGTCAAAGTCAGCCTCTGTTACCAAAAGGGAGATTTCCACTTCCGACGTAGTAATGAGCCGAATATCGGCATCGGTCCCTGAAATGGCATTGAACACCTGCGCCGCAATGCCAGGGGTGTTCTTCATAATCGGATCGTGGACAGAAATCTTATGGTTGACACTGCTGACAATCACATCGATATCTGTTTCCTGCTTGAGCTTGGAAGTAAAACCCAAAATATCGATCATATCCTCATCGGATATGGTAAAGGACAGACCTGTTGTGGCTCCATGGGTGGGAGCCATAGAGATCATATCGATATTGATTCCATACTGTGAAATTGTGTCAAAGATCTTTGCAATGGAAGATACATTGGCAGGAAAATCTTGAAGGGTAATCAGTGTAATATTGTCAACAGTACTGATGACAGTGGAAGCACTCATAAAAGTTTCCTCCTCAAATCAAATGGGACATGTCGTAAAGTCCCGGACCTTTTCCGGTCATGAACACCGCTGCATTCACAGCTCCCGCAGCAAAAAGCTCTTTGGACTGAGCAGAATGAGACAGGGTAATCACTTCGCTCTGTCCGGCAAAGATCACCTGGTGTTCGCCTACGATGGTGCCGCCCCGCACCGAATGTAATCCAATTTCCCGCTTTTCCCGTTTCTTACGTTGGGAATGACGGTCATAGACATAATTCATGGAATCATCCCGAACTTGATTGATGGCATCCGCAATCATCAGCGCTGTGCCACTGGGGGCGTCAATTTTTTGATTGTGATGCATTTCCACGATTTCCACGTCAAAAGCATCACCTAAAACCGCTTCCGCTTTTTTTGCCAATTCGATCAACAAGTTAACACCTAAAGACATGTTGCGGGAATAAAACAAAGGCAACTCTTTAGAAGCTTCTTGAATTTCCTGGGTTTGTTCCGAGCTGTAGCCAGTGGTACAGAGCACCGCCGCAGTTCCAGGATGATTCCGGCAATAAGTCAAGATCGAGGAGAGGGCAGAGGGGTGGGAAAAATCTACCACAACCTGAGCGGTTTCAGAAACCTCCTCTAAGGTTTTATATACGGGAAAATTACCATTTCCTGTACCGGAAAGATCTACACCGGCCACAATGGCGCAATCTCCCCGTTGGTAAACAAAATTCTGAACTGCGGCACCCATTTTACCATTGCAGCCGCAGAGAATTATTTGGGTCAACATGTAGGAAACATCCTTTCTTTTTCACAAAAAACCTTTACACCAAACCGTGGTGTTTCAGCAGCGCCGTCAGCTTGGCCTTGCCCTCCTCGGTCATGGTGGTCAAAGGCATACGGCAGAAATTGGAGTGAATGAGCCCCATCTGGAACAGCGCCTCCTTGATGGGAATGGGATTCACGTCAAAGAAGAACCCGTCCATCAGATCAAGGTATTCCATATTCAGCTTCCGGGCCGTGTCCAAATCTTTCTGAAGCATGGCAGAAGTCAGTTGATGCATCACATCCGGCAAAGCATTGGAAAAAACAGAAATGACGCCCTTTCCACCCAATGCCATCATGGGCAGGGTCTGGTTATCTTCTCCGGAATACATGGTCAAATCGTCCCCGCACAGGGCCATCGTCCGCGCTGCAGCGGCAATGTCTCCATTGGCTTCTTTGACAGCTACAATGTAGGGATTTTTAGAAAGTTCCTTATAGGTGGCAGGCTGGATATTGCACCCCGTCCGACTGGGTACATTGTACAAAATACAGGGCATCTTTACATGATCTGCAATATAGTTGAAGCTTTCGATCATGCCCTTCTGAGAGGTCTTGTTATAATAGGGGGTCACCAAAAGCAAGCCCGCTGCTCCCAGCTGTTTTGCTTCCAGGGAAAGCTCTACACAGAAAGCGGTATCGTTGCTGCCTGTGCCTGCGATGACGGGAACACGCCCTTTCACTTTTTCCAGAATAAATTGGATGGTCTTGATGTGGTCCTCTGTGGTCATGGTGGCTGCTTCACCTGTGGTGCCACAGGCCACAATGGCGTCAATGCCCTTCTCGATCTGGAATTCCACCAACTTTTCCAGTTCATCCCAAGAGATATTTCCTTGGGCGTCAAATGGCGTTACCAACGCGGTGGCCGCGCCAGTGAAAATTACCTGTTTCATTCTCTCCTACCTCCAATTTCTCAGTCGAAGTAGCCCTTCTTGCAAAGCAGCTCTGCCATGAGCAAAGCACCGCCTGCAGCACCCCGCAGGGTGTTGTGGGAAAGGCAGACAAATTTGTAATCGTACTGGGTGTCAGGACGCAGACGGCCAACAGAGATCGCCATGCCACCCTCCAAATCCCGATCCAACTTGGGCTGAGGCCGATCATTCTCCGTGAAGTAATGGATAAACTGTTTGGGTGCACTGGGCAGATCCAGCTCCTGAGCGGGACCTTTGAATTTCTCCCAGCGGTCGATGATCTCTTCCACGGAAAGCTTATTTTCCAGGGAGAAGAAAACAGCTGCCATATGGCCATCAGAAACGGGAACCCGCAGACATTGGGAAGTGATGGAAGGGGTCTGCGCATTGACAATGACGCCATTTTCCACATGGCCCCAGATCTTTAAAGGCTCCTGCTCAGATTTTTCCTCTTCTCCGCCGATATAGGGGATTACATTGTCCAAAATTTGAGGCATGGTTTCAAAGGTCTTTCCGGCACCGGAAATGGCCTGATAGGTGCAAGCCAGAACCTTGGTCACTCCCAAATCCATCAAGGGATGGATGGCAGGCACATAACTCTGCAGAGAGCAATTGCACTTAACCGCCACAAATCCACGCTTGGTTCCCAGGCGTTTTCTCTGGGCCTCAATGACTTCCACATGATCTGCATTGATTTCCGGGATAATCATGGGAACATCGGGCGTGGAGCGATGGGCGCTGTTGTTGGAAACCACAGGGCATTCCAGCTTAGCATAGGATTCCTCCAGCGCGCGGATTTCCTCTTTTTTCATATTGACGGCACAGAATACAAAATCCACCAGGGAAACAATTTTCTCCCGATCGGCTTCTGCATCGTAGACAGGCAACTGAGCCATAGAGGCTGGAATAGGAGTTTTCATGGCCCAACGACCATTGACTGCCTCTTCGTATGTTTTCCCGGCAGACCGAGCACTGGCGGCCAAAGCCGTCACTTTAAACCAGGGGTGGTTCTCCAAAATGGTGGCAAAACGCTGACCCACCATGCCAGTACATCCAATGATGCCTACGCGATACTGCTTCATAATTTCCAGTTCCTTTCTGAGAAAAGTGGCGTGAGGGCAACGGAGAGAGACAAAGAAAAAACCGGTTGAAAACCGGCTGCCAATCTCCTATAATAGAAATGCTGCTTTGGTGGCCCCAAAGCCTGTGGTCAATAGCACTCCATCACAAGTGATGACAGTCGCAAAGCTATTTGCCGTTGCAACCAGGATCATATTCGCCAAAATAATCTCCTTCGGCAGCCCACCCTTTCACAAGACTTCGTCAGTTTTGGCAACCTCTATCTCATTACTTTTGAAAGCCGCGCCTCTATTTGTGTTTTATCATACCCCAGTTTCCCTCCATTGTCAATTTTTTCAGCCTATATATTGTATGAAATTTTCTGGGGGCCGTGCCTGGATCCCCCTGTGAAGAAAGAAGGACAGCATTCTCCATGAAAACAAGCGATTTTAATTTTGATCTGCCGGAAGAGCTCATCGCTCAAACCCCCATTGAACCTCGGGACGCATCCCGGTTGATGGTATTGGACAAGAAGACAGGGGAGATTCAGCATCGTCATTTCTATGATATCATAGAATACCTTACTCCCAAGGACTGCCTTATTCTCAATGATTCCCGGGTGCTACCTGCCCGGCTCTATGGAATTAAGGAAGGCACGGGAGCCCATGTAGAATTTCTTCTGCTACAAAATAAAGGGAATGATGTGTGGGAGGCTTTGGCTGGTCCCGGTAAACGTGCCAAAAAGGGTAGCCGGTTTCAATTTGGAGACGGTCTCCTTCGTTGCCAGGTAGTGGATGTATTACCCGATGGAAACCGATTGATCCACTTTGAATACGAGGGGATGTTCTTTCACATTCTCGATCAGATTGGCCAGATGCCTTTGCCTCCCTATATCAAAGCCCGCTTGGAGGACAAAGAACGGTATCAGACTGTGTATTCCAGGGAAGAGGGTTCTGCGGCCGCTCCCACAGCTGGCCTTCATTTTACTCCGGAATTGCTGGAAAAGATCAAGGCAAAGGGCGTTGAGCTGGGATTTGTTACTTTACATGTAGGACTCGGCACATTCCGTCCTGTCAGCGTAGAGAACATTCAGGACCACAAAATGCACTCTGAACATTATCACATGCCGGAGGAAACTGCCGCATTGATCCGGAAAACCAAGGAGCGGGGAGGCCGGGTCATTGCCGTGGGAACCACCAGCTGCCGTACTATTGAGTCTGTAGCCCAACGAGAAGGCTGTTTCCGGGAAAGCGAAGGGTGGACGGACATCTTCCTGTATCCCGGCTATGAATTCAAAGGAGTAGATGCGCTGATCACCAATTTTCATCTGCCCGAAAGCACCTTGATCATGTTGGTATCCGCTTTGGCAGGCAGAGAAAACATTCTTCATGCTTATCAAGTAGCAGTTCAAGAAAAATACCGTTTCTTCAGCTTTGGTGATGCCATGTTCATTTCCTGATCGATTGCCCTCGAGACGCTTTCGCCGTTTCGGGGTTTTTTTCCAGAACAATACGCCGGATAGAAAGGGAATTGAGCTCGGGGAAAAAGTGTGTTATAATCGACCCACAAGCCGGCAAATGTACTGGACATTTATCTTTTAAAATTGGGAGGATCCCATGGAACGAAATCAGAAATTGGAACAGGTACTTCAAAAAGTGCAAAAACCTGGACGCTATGTTGGCGGGGAGTTAAATGCAGTAGTTAAGGATCCCTCTCAAGTAGATGTCCGGTTTGCTTTCTGCTTTCCCGATACCTATGAGGTGGGCATGTCTCACCTGGGTATCAAAATCCTCTATGGCGCATTCAATGAAGTCCCTTACTTCTGGTGCGAGCGGGTTTTTGCCCCTTGGATCGACATGGAAGAACAAATGCGCCAGGAAAATATTCCCCTTTACGCCTTGGAAAGCGGGGATCCGGTAGATCAGTTTGATTTCATCGGATTCACCTTGCAATATGAGTTGAGTTATACCAATGTGCTGAACATGCTGGAGCTGGCAGGGATCCCTCTTCGCAGCAAGGACCGTACGGAACTGTTTCACATTGTGGTAGGCGGAGGTCCCTGTGTCTGTAACCCCGAACCCTTGGCGGATTTCTTTGATTTGTTCTTTTTAGGAGACGGGGAAGAAGTGGATCTGGAAGTGATGGAGCTCTATCGCCGCTGCAAAAAGGAAGGAAAATCCAAACTGGAATTTCTGGAGCAAGCCGCTCAAATCGAAGGTGTCTATGTTCCCGCTTTCTACGATGTATCTTACAATGACGACGGAACGGTGAAAGCTTACACGCCCACCCACGGTGCCCCGCCCACCATAAAAAAACGTGTCATCCGGGATATGAACAAGGCTTACTATCCCAAGGACTTTGTGGTTCCGTCCATCGATGTGATTCACAATAGAATTTCCGAAGAAGTTTTGCGGGGATGTATCCGTGGCTGCCGTTTCTGTCAAGCTGGATTCCTTTACAGGCCGTATCGAGAAAAGAGCATCGAAACCATTGACCGCCAGTGCCGAGATCTGTGTCACTCCACTGGCTACGATGAAATTTCCCTCTCCTCTCTCAGCACCAGCGATTATGGCCAGCTCAATGAGTTGATCGATACCCTTCATCGATGGACCGAAGGGGAAAAGGTCAGTTTATCCCTGCCTTCTTTGCGGGTGGACAACTTTTCTCCGGAACTGATGGAACGCATCAATTCTGTTCGAAAAAGCGGTTTGACCTTTGCCCCGGAAGCCGGTTCCCAGCGGATGCGTGACGTAATCAACAAAAACGTTACGGAAGAGGAACTGCTTCACACGGTAAACGTGGCCTTTACCGAAGGGTGGACGCGAATCAAACTGTATTTTATGATCGGCCTTCCCACGGAAACTGTGGATGACGTTTTGGCAATTCTTCAGCTGGGACAAAAAGTGGTGGACGCTTTCTACGCTAACAAGGAGAAACCTCGGGGGAAAGGGGTAGAAGTATCTCTCAGCGCAGCGGCCTTTGTACCGAAACCTTTTACCCCTTTCCAGTGGTTCGGGCAGGATACCATGGAGATGCTGCGGGAAAAGCAAAAAGCCCTGAAAAGTCATATTCCCTCCAGACGTCTCTCCGTCAGCTATCACGGCGCTCAGACCAGTTTTTTGGAAGCGGTTTTCGCCCGGGGAGACCGCAGGCTGTGCCGGGTGATGGAGAAGGCCCGGGAATTCGGGCTTCGGTTCGATGGATGGGATGAATGCTTCGATTTTGACAAGTGGATGGAAGCTTTTGAAGCATGCGGTCTGGACCCTGCTTTTTACGCAAACCGCCATCGTGAATTTGACGAAGTGTTCCCCTGGGACCATTTAGATTACGGGGTGAAAAAAGAATTCTTCATCGAAGAATGTAAACGGGCTTACCAAGCCCAAACAACACCCAATTGCCGAGAAAAATGTTCCCATTGCGGAGCAGCGTGCTACAAGGGAGGAATCTGCGTTGAAAAGCGTCCGAGTGTGGTTTGAGAAAAAAGGAGCAATCCAGTATGTCTCCCATCTGGATCTCACCCGGTGTATGTCTCGGGGATTGAAGCTTTCTGGTCTTCCCGTCTGGTACACGGAGGGGTTTAACCCTAGAATCTATATGACCTACGCCATGCCACTTTCCCTGGGAGTACGCGGGGAACGGGAATGCATGGAAATCCGGCTGACCGAGGATGTCCCATATCAGGAAATTGTCACTCAGCTTAATAAACATCTTCCCGGAGACCTGCGGGTCCTCGAAGTCACAGATCCGGTAGATTCCTTTGATGACATCGCCTTTGGCCAGTACGATATCTTCCTTTCTTCCAATCACCCTGCTTTGCTGGAAGAAAAACTCCAGGCACTCCTGGCTCAGGACACCATCATTGTCCAGAAACATACCAAAAAGGGAATCCGAGATTTTGATATCAAACCTGATTTTCAAAAGGTTCAAATAGAGCGCCAAGAGGATGGCTTACTTCTGAACCTTTGTCTGCCTTGCAGCATGGGAGGAAGCACCAATCCTGCGCTGCTTTTGGAAGCCCTTAAAAACTACCAAGGGGAAGAACCCTACTACGTCATTACCCGGAAGGGGCTCATGACAAAAGATTTTTCTCCGTTCTGTTAAAATATTCTTGCTTTTTCCCCCTTGCTGTGCTAAAATATTTGAGCATTTGAAATCCGCGGGTTTTCCTCAAAGGCTTGCCCGTGGGGGTCGAAACGCGGAATGGAAGTTCCAAAGGCTCGAGAGAAGCGTTTGGTTTTCTTTCGGTTCCGCGTCTGGAAGCGGGCAGTCCGCTGCCGGGAAACCGGTATGAATGTCTGAACGATTACGATATGGAGGAATATCAAATGGACGCAATCAAAATGATCTCTCAGGATTCCATGAAGGAAGAACTCCCCCAGTTCTCCATTGGTGACACGGTCCGCGTGGACGTGAATATCCGTGAAGGCGAGCGGGAGCGTATCCAGCAGTTTGAAGGCACCGTGATTGCCCGCAAAGGCAGCGGCATCAGCGAGACCTTCACTGTGCGCCGCGTTTCCTACGGTGTAGGTGTGGAGCGGGTTTTCCCCCTGCATTCTCCCAATGTGAAGGCGGTCAAGGTGGTCCGTCAGGGCCGTGTTCGCCGTGCTAAGCTCTACTACCTGCGCGATCGCGTGGGCAAGGCCGCCAAGGTCAAAGAGCAGCTCAAGTAAAAAGCAGCATATGCAACGTGGAAAAGGGACATTTTGCTGTCCCTTTTTTGCTATCATTTTCACGAAGACTGGAAGGAGGGCTGACCTATGGATGGAACTTCCGGAGAACTTCCTCGCAAAAGCCGGGCTATCCGCACGGTGATGGAATGGATGGAAGAAGTCGTCATTGCTGTGGTGATCATCGTTGTGATTTTCACATTTCTCTGCCGCATTGTCACAGTGACCGGAACCTCTATGGTCCCCAGCTTCAACAGCGGTGACCGTGTGCTGGTGGTAAGTACCCCTATGGGCGTCAAGCAAGGGGATGTTGTGGTTATCGTCAATGTGCTAGAGGATCCCATTATCAAACGGGTGATTGCCACGGAAGGACAAACGGTTGATTTTGATTACGATACCAAATCCGTTCTGGTAGATGGACAGCCTGTGGATGAAACGCAATTTGGCCTGGAAAATGGGATCACCGAAGAACCCTTCAGCTCCTTTGAATTGTTGGAATTTCCTCAAACTGTGCCAGAGGGCTGCGTGTTTGTGTTGGGAGATAACCGCGCCGTTTCCGAGGACAGCCGGTACCAGGACGTGGGCATGATCGACACCAGGAATATTCTGGGAAGGGCTGTATTTCATCTCTTTCCTTTCCAAAGTATTGGTCCTGTCCAATAAACCAGAGTTTAATCAATCCGATCTGGAAAGGGGGGATAACCCGATGGAGGAAACCGAACGGATCGACCCGCAGGGGAAGACTCCCAATGAGTCTTCTTTTTTGCATTCTGTTTTGGAATGGACAGAAACGATTGTCATGGCTGTCATTCTGGTGGGAGTGGTTTTCACCTTTCTTTGCCGGATCATCACAGTAGATGGTCACTCCATGGAACCAACGTACCACAATGGAGATCGGGTCTTGGTAACCAATTTACTAGGACAAGCGCAACAAGGAGACATTGTAATTGTGGTAGGGGCCTTGGAAGAACCTATCATCAAACGGGTCATTGCCACCGAAGGTCAAACGGTGGATTTCGATCCCCAATTGGGGGAAGTTGTGGTAGATGGACAGGTACTGCCTGGATCTACCTTTGGTATCGAAAACGGAATCACCTATGTGTCCGACCTCCCAGGGCAAATGTTGGAATTTCCTCAAACCGTACCGGAAGGGTGCGTATTTGTGATGGGGGATAATCGGGAAAATTCATTGGATAGCCGATTCTCAGCGGTGGGAATGGTGGATCGCCGGAACATATTGGGAAAAGTTGTTTTCAACTTATATCCCTTCTCTCAAATTGGATTTGTCAGTGCAGCATAACAGGGCCCGTTTTACTTTTCCCCCGATAGTCGGGTAAGGCGTATAACGGACCCATCCGTTACATTTTGAAAGGAGGCGCTATCGTGGGAGAAATCCAGTCAGTGCAATGGTTTCCTGGCCATATGGCTAGAACCCGGAGGAAAATAGGGGAAGATTTAAAATTGGTCGATGTGGTGGCGGAAATCCTGGATGCACGCATTCCCAAAAGCAGTTCCAATCCCGTGTTACGGGATATCATCCAGCGCAAGCCCAAGGTGGTGCTGTTAAATAAAAGCGACATGGCCGATCCCTCCCAAACTTCTCGTTGGGTAACCTATTATGCAAATCGGGGAGAAAAGGCGATTCCCCTGGAAAGCAAAACCGGAAAAGGGATCAATGCCTTTTATCCTGCGGTTCGAGAAACTCTTCGCCCCCAGATTGAAGCCTGGGAGCGTAAGGGAATGGTGGGAAGACCAATCCGGGTTATGGTAGTGGGAATCCCCAATGTGGGAAAATCCTCTTTCATTAACAGAATGATTCGGGGCGGGGGTGCCGGTAAAGCTGAAGTACAGGACCGTCCAGGAGTGACCCGGCAAAACAGATGGTTCACCGTTGGAAAAGGGTTCGAGCTCTTGGATACCCCTGGAGTCCTTTGGCCTAAATTTGAAGATCCCACAGTGGGGGAGCGATTGGCTTTTACAGGGGCTGTCCGGGATGAAATTCTGGATACGGAAGGTCTGGCATCCCGGCTGTTGGAGCTGCTGATGGAGCTTTATCCCAACGCAATTAACGAGAGGTATAAGACAGATATCTCACCGGAAGAACATCTGCCCGGATACGAAATTCTGGAACGGATTGGTAGAAAACGAGGAATGCTGATTTCCGGAGGCGAAGTCAACACGGAACGAGCTGCCAACACCGTATTGGACGAATATCGGGGGGGCAAATTGGGACGCATCACCTTGGAGCGCCCTTAATTTCCGTCCACAAAGGAGGAATAGCCATGGCTCAAAAGAAAAGTGATCTCTTCCCGGAAGAGATGGACTGGTTTGCCTGGGAGCGAAAAGCACAACAAGCCGGTCACTTTCCTGTGTGTGGAATTGACGAAGCTGGCCGAGGACCTTTGGCCGGACCTGTTTGTGCCGCTGCCGTCATCCTCCCTCTGGATTGCGCAATCGAAGGACTCAACGATTCCAAAAAGCTGACAGAGAAGAAACGGGAAGCATTATTTCCCGTGATTCAGGAAAAAGCCATAGCGTGGGGCATAGGATGGGCCAGCGCCCAGGAAATCGATGAAATCAATATCCTGCAAGCAACGTTTTTAGCCATGAAGAGGGCCTGCGAACAACTGGACCAACGTCCTGGTTGGGTCCTGGTAGATGGAAACCGGATGCCTCCTTTGGATATTCCCGGAGAAACTGTCGTCAAAGGAGACGCCCAATGTGCCAGCATCGCGGCGGCATCAATCCTGGCAAAAGTCAGCCGGGATAGACTTTTGCGGGAATGGGATAAGCTCTATCCCGCATACGGTTTTTCAAAACACAAAGGGTACGGGACAAAAGCCCATTATGAGGCCATTCAACAATATGGGATTCTCCCTATCCATCGAAAAAGCTTTCTCAAAAACCTGGGGGAAAAATGAGAGATGACACAAGAGTCCGGTAAACTGGGGGAGGAGCACATCTGTAAGTGGCTGATAACCCATGGATATCAGATTTTGGAACGCAATTTTCACTCCCGGTTCGGGGAACTGGATATTGTAGCACAAAAGCCACCTTATCTGGTGTTCGTAGAAGTAAAAACTAGGAAAAGAAAAAGCCTTGTATCTCCTTTTGAGGCAATAACGCCCAGTAAGCAGCGCAAACTGATTGCCACAGCCAGTTTATTTTTGCAAAAGCATCCCAGTCCGTATCAACCTCGGTTTGATGTGGCAGCTGTTTACCTGGAAAATGGTGCGATCACGGGGGAAGAGTACTTGGAAAATGCTTTTGGCATCCATTGAGGAAAGGAGCTTGAAAAATGCGTTATTTTGATCTCCATTGCGACACCATGACAGAATGCGCCTTGGGTGACATCCCCTTGAGGCGAAATGAGCTTCATGTGAGCTTAGATCGGGTAAAAGATTGGGAGCATTATATTCAGTGCTATGCGGTCTGGATCCCCGACGAATTGCGGGGAGAAGATGCCTGGAACAGATTTTGTCAGGTCGCGGACCATTTTTCGAAAGAGGTCGAAAGAAACCGGGATGTGCTGCAATCACTCCAGAAAAAAGGCGATTTGGCTCAACTGGAAACATGCGGATTTCATGGAGCTATTCTCACCGTGGAAAGTGCGGCGGCTTTAGGCGGCAAGTTGGAACATATAGAAGATTTTAAAAACCGTGGCGTCCGTATGTGTACCCTGACCTGGAACGGAGCCAACGAAGTTGGCAGGGGGGTAGGCGCGCTCGGGACTACCGGTTTGACGGAATTCGGACGCCTGGCTGTCAGCCAGATGGAGCAGGCGGGTATTTTGATCGATCTATCCCATGCAAGCCCTGAGCTTTTCTGGGATGTGGCGGAAATGGCAACAAAGCCTCTGGTGGCATCCCACTCAAACGCCAAGGAGATTTGCAGCCATCGGCGCAATTTGACAAAAGAGCAGTTTTTGGCCATTCGGGATTCCGGGGGCCTGGTAGGACTGAATTTTTTCAAAGGATTTTTACATAACGAACCGGAGAAAGCTTCTATGGAGGATGTCCTTCGTCACGCAGAATATTTTCTGTCTTTGGGAGGGGAAGATATCCTGGCCATGGGAGGCGATTGGGACGGGGCTGACTTGCCTCAGGATATGGATGGGATTGCTGCTATCCCCAAATTGTATGAATTGTTTCTACGCCATTATCCTGAGCCTCTGGTGGAGAAACTTTTCTTCACCAATGCCGCCCAGTTCTTCCGGAATCAGGAATTGCTTTGACAGAATGAAGAAAGTACGGTATAGTAATACCGCAAAGGATCGGGAGAGAATTGTTTCCCGAATTTAGATAATACTTCGGAAATCAGGTGATGCAGATGCGCTATAAGAGTACCCGCAATTCCCAACTGAGATTGGAAGCTTCCCAAGTCATTGCTCAGGGGATTTCAGAAGAGGGGGGCTTGTTTGTCCCGGAATGCTTTCCGGATCTGACTGGAGAATTGCCTGCCCTGGCCCAGTTGGATTACTCTTCCTTGGCTAAGCGAATTTTCCAGTTGTTTCTAACGGATTTTTCAGAAAACGAAATTGCTTCCTGTGTGGAGCAGGCATATACGAAGGAGAAATTCGGAGGGTCCCATCCTGTAAAGCTGGTTCCCTTGACAGACTTAGGGGAGGACAAGTATCTGCTGGAATTGTGGCACGGCCCCACCTGCGCGTTTAAGGACATGGCTCTTCAGATCCTTCCCCATTTTCTTGCCACGTCCCTGAAAAAGGTTGGCGGGGGAAAGCAAGCTGTCATTTTGACCGCCACTTCCGGGGATACCGGGAAAGCTGCCTTGGAAGGATTTAAAAATGTTCTCGGTACGCGGATTCTCGTATTTTATCCCCGAGATGGTGTCAGCCCCACCCAGAAACGCCAAATGGTTACCCAAGAGGGCAACAACGTGGGAGTATGCGCCATTGAAGGCAATTTTGACGATGCACAAACAGGTGTAAAAAAGATCTTTACGGACCCGGAGTTGAAGGCAGCTTTGGATCGACATGACATGTTGTTTTCCAGCGCCAACTCCATCAACTGGGGCCGTCTTTTGCCGCAGATTGTCTACTACTTCGACGCGTATTTGGAGCTGTACCGTCAAGGAAAGTTGGAGTCCCTTTCTGCTCCCATGGATGTGGTAGTTCCTACAGGGAATTTTGGCAATATTCTGGCTGCGTATTACGCTAAAACTATGGGCTTGCCCATTCGAAAATTGGTTTGTGCTTCCAACGCCAACAATGTTTTGACGGATTTTATCCGGACCGGCACCTATGACCGACGGAGAGAATTCTACGCAACTACGTCTCCTTCTATGGATATTTTAGTGTCCAGCAACTTGGAGCGCCTTCTCTATGCTCTGGCTGGTGAAAACAGCGATCGCCTTTCCAAATGGATGGAGTCTTTGGCTGAATTCGGTGTCTACACGGTAGAAGAGGACGTTAAAGAGAAGGTACAAGAACTCTTTTTCGGCGGGTTCTGCAATGATCAAGGCTCCGCCAACACCATTCAGGAACTGATGGAAAAAGAACACTATCTCTGCGATCCCCATACAGCTGTTGCTGTCGATGTGTACCGTCAATACAGAGAAGCTTCTTCCAGCCCCTCCGTGCCCACGGTCATTGCCTCCACCGCAAGCCCTTACAAATTTTCTGCCAGTGTTTTGTCTGCCCTTGGAAAGACGCCATCAGGAGAAGATTTTGACAACCTTCTGGAACTGGAGACTCTTTCCCATACAGAAGCTCCTGAACAGTTAAAAGCTTTACAGGGAAAACCAGAACGTTTTTCCAAGGTGATCCCCAAGGAACAGGCAGCGGCCTACGTTCTGGAGGCCTTGGGAATAGGCGGTTGCTAAGATGGCATTATTTGCAATCGCGGATCTTCACCTGTCTTTGAACGGGGAAAAACCCATGGATGTGTTCCGTGGATGGCATCAGTATGTACAAAGGCTGGAGGAAAATTGGCGCAGGATGGTTCGGGAAGAGGATACCGTTGTAATTGCGGGGGATATTTCCTGGGCAATGAAATTGGAAGATGCTTTGCAGGACTTTCAATTTCTCCACGACCTTCCCGGTCAAAAGATTCTCTTAAAAGGCAATCACGACTACTGGTGGTCTACGCGCAACAAGATCGATCAATTTTTGGGAGCCCATGGTTTTTCCGACATGCGAGTTTTGCATAACTGTGCCTATCTGGTAGAGGGAAAGGCAATATGCGGAACACGGGGATGGCTTTACAACTCTGAAACCGCAGAGGATAAAAAAATAGTTGCACGGGAAGCCGGCAGGCTTGCCATGTCCATGGAAGAAGCGAAAAAATTGGGGGGAGAACTGGTGGCCTTTCTCCACTATCCCCCTGTCTACGACGTGATGGCATGCCAGGAGCTCTTGGAATTGCTGGTATCTCAGGGAGTTCGGAATTGCTATTTTGGCCATATTCACGGTCAATATGCCGCGCAGAAAGCCTTGGTAGGAGAATACCAAGGAGTGCATATGCACCTTATTTCCGCCGATCATGTCCAATTTTGTCCCGTCAAAGTGGAATAAACCCAGCTTTATTTTGGATTTTCCCAAATAAATTGACGGAAAGATATAGATTCTTTGTCCAGTCTGTGCTATAATTACGCAGTTACTTCGGTAAGTTTATTTTGAGAGGAACTAGAGATCATGAATGTAAAAGCAACCAACAAAGTAGAAACCAACCGTTACGAGCTGGAGCTGGAAGTCAGCCCCGAGGAGTTTAACGACGCTATCAACGCCGTTTACAAAAAAGAAAGCAAAAAGATGAACATCCCCGGATTCCGTAAGGGCAAAGCCCCCCGTGCGTTCATTGAGAAATATTACGGAGAAGAAGTCTTTTACGAGGCTGCTATCGACCATCTTTATCGTCCCATGGTCATGGACGCCATCGAGAAATCCGGCCTCCAGGTCATCAGCGTGGGCGAATTCCACATCGATGAAGTGGGCAAGGAAAAGGGCCTGCTTTGCAAATTGAACGTGGTCACCAAGCCCGAAGCCACCATCGAAGGCTATAAGGGGATCGAAGTGTTCCGTGAGCCCGTGGTGGTATCTGAAGGGGATATCGACCAGGAAATCAACCGGGTGCGGGAGCGCAATTCCCGTGTTATCAACGTGGAGGACCGGGCTGCCGAAAACGGCGACATGGTTACCATCGATTTTGACGGCTATCTGGATGGCAAGCAGTTTGACGGCGGCAAGGCCGAGAACTATGAGCTGACTCTGGGTGCTGGCCAGTTTATCCCCGGCTTTGAAGATCAGGTCGTGGGTCATAACATTGGCGACGAGTTTGACATCAACGTGACTTTCCCCGAAGATTACCATGCGGAAGAATTGAAGGGCAAGCCTGTTGTGTTTAAGATTAAGCTCCACGAGATCAAGAAGAAGGAGCTGCCCGAGGTGGACGATGAGTTCGTCAAGGATGTCAGCGAATTTGATACTTTGGAAGAGTACCGCAAGGACATCGAGAAGAAGCTGCTCTCTCAGCGTGAGAAGGCCGCCGATGCCGATGTGGAAAACCAGCTGGTCGACGCCGTGATCGAAAAAGTTCAGGCGGAAATTCCGGATGAGATGGTGGAAAACGAAGTGGATGAGATCATCAATTCCTTCGCTTACCGTCTCCAGTCTCAGGGACTGAAGCTGGAAACCTATCTGAAGTATACTGGCCAGACCACCGACGATCTGCGTACCCAGTATAAGCCTCAGGCAGAGCGCCAGGTAAAGGTGCGTCTGGGCCTGGAAAAGATTGCTGAACTGGAAAACCTGAAGCCCACGGAAGAAGAGACGGAAGCTGAGTACCAGAAGCTGGCTGACACGTATGGCATGCCTCTGGAAAGCGTAAAGAACCTTGTGACCGTTGAGGGCATCAATAGCGATATCCAAAATCAGAAGGCCATTGATTTTGTCCGGGAGAATGCCGTGATCACTGAGGCAAAAGACGAGGACAAGAAGGAAGAAGAGAAGCCCGCTCCCAAGAAGCGTTCCACCAAGAAGAAGGCGGAAACTGCTGAGGGCGAAGAAGCTCCCGCGAAGCCCAAGCGGAAGACCACGAAGAAGACTGAAGAGGCCGGAGAAAAAACCGAGGGCTAAACAAAAGCTATAAGGAATAAATTATACTGTTTGCTTTCATACTAAAAATGTTTGTGAAAGGAGCTAAGCGTCACATGAGCTTGATTCCATATGTGGTCGAACAGACCAACCGTGGAGAACGGTCTTATGATATCTTCTCCCGGCTGCTGAATGACAGAATTATTTTGTTGAACGAAGATGTGAACAGCGCCTCTGCTGGCGTAATTGTTGCCCAGCTGCTGTATTTGGAAGGGCAGGATCCCGAAAAGGATATTTCCCTATATATCAACAGCCCCGGCGGCGTGATCACCGACGGTATGGCCATTTATGATACCATGCAGTATATCAAGTGCGATGTTTCCACCATCTGCATCGGCATGGCTGCCAGTATGGGTGCCTTCCTGTTGGCAGCAGGTGCAAAGGGAAAGCGCTTTGCTCTTCCCAACAGCGAGATTATGATCCATCAACCCAGCGGCGGTGCCCAGGGACAGGCAACGGATATCAGCATTCACGCCAATCACATCCTGCATGTGAAGAAGAAACTGAACACCATCTTGTCTGAGCGTACCGGTCAGCCTTTGGAAGTGGTGGAACGGGATACGGAGCGGGATAACTTCATGACCGCTCAGGAAGCTCTGGAGTACGGCCTGATCGATAAGGTTATCGAACACCGTTAAGAGGAAAGGGAGTAGACGAATGCCAGGCAGTAATGACAATGAAATTTGCTGTTCTTTCTGTGGCAAGCCCCAAGCTGTAGCTGATCGATTGATTGCCGGTTCCGGCGTGTATATCTGTGATGCTTGCGTCAGGCTTTGCATGTCCATTATCGAAGATGAGGATCGCCTGAAAAAGGGAAGAAGCGACGAAAAAGAAGTAGGCATTCTTCTCCCTAAGCCGCAAGAAATCAAGAAAAAGCTGGACGAATATGTGGTTGGCCAGGACAATGCCAAGATTGCCCTCTCGGTTGCCGTCTACAACCACTATAAGCGGATCTATTTTTCCGATGATAACGTGGAAATCACTAAGAGCAACGTTCTGCTTTTGGGACCCACCGGCGTAGGTAAAACGTACTTGGCCCAGACTCTGGCTAAACTTCTGGATGTGCCTTTTGCCATTGCGGATGCCACAACTTTGACAGAAGCCGGTTATGTGGGCGAAGACGTGGAAAACATCCTGCTGAGACTGATTCAAGCCGCAGATTACGATATTTTTAAAGCGGAACGGGGTATCATCTACATCGATGAAATCGACAAGATCTCCCGGAAATCCGAGAATCAGTCCATCACCCGGGATGTCAGCGGCGAAGGCGTTCAGCAAGCGTTGCTGAAGATTTTGGAAGGTACCATTGCCAGTGTTCCCCCCAAAGGTGGCCGGAAGCATCCCCAGCAGGAAGCCATCAACATCAACACCTCCAACATTCTCTTTATCTGTGGAGGCGCCTTTGATGGATTGGAGAAGATCGTGCAGAAGCGTTCTGCATCCACTTCTCTTGGCTTCGGCGGAGAGGTGCATGGCAAAAAGGATTTGGAACGCATCGACTGGATGAAAGAGGTTACTCCTCACGATCTGGTCAAATACGGGCTGATTCCCGAATTGGTAGGGCGGATTCCCGTCATCACAGCTTTAAATGCTTTGGACGAGGAGTCTTTGGTGCGCATTTTGCGGGAACCCAAAAACTCTTTGGTCAATCAGTATAAAAAGCTCTTCGATTTGGATAAGGTAGATCTGGAATTCACTGACGATGCGCTGGTTGCCATCGCCAAAAAGACCTTGGAGCGCAAAACAGGTGCTCGTGGTCTGAGAGCAATCATGGAGGACCTGCTGATGCCTCAAATGTATCAGGTGCCCAGCGACTACACCATTGAAAAGGTGATTGTCACCAAAGAAATGGTGGAAGAGGGCGCGGAACCCCAGATTGTGTACAACAAGGACCGCAAGCCTGTGAAGATCAAGATTACACAGCCTAAACGGCGTGATCACAGAGATTCGGTGTCATAAAAATTGCAAAAGGGAAAAGGCTGTGCCGGTCCTTACCGGTCCCAGCCTTTTACTGGTATTTTAGGAGTACATAGAATGCAGACTTTTGATGAAAATACCAAGATCGAAAATGAACTCGTTTTACCGGTTTTGGCGGTACGAGGGCTGGTATTCTTTCCCGGCATGATGCTGCAATTTGATGTGGCCCGGAAGAAATCAATTCTGGCGGTCACAGAAGCCCTCACCAAAGACCGTTTAATATTTTTGGTATCCCAAGTGGACCTGTCCGATGGGGAACCTACCGGGGATGACCTGTATAAAATCGGGGTAGTTGCACGGATTAAGCAGGTGGTTCATCACTCCGAAGAAGGGATTAAACTTCATGTGGAAGGTGCCTGCCGGGGGGAAATCAATTCCCTCATTCAGGAGGATCCCTATCTGTTGGGTGACATCACCAAATGTCCCGTGCTCACCTACAAAAAGTCTCCTAAGTCTGAGGCTTTATTGCGGGTCGTTCACGAACGTTTTGATGAATACCTCCGCCTCTTTAAGCATGTGCCTCCGGACGTCCTTTTGGGCGTTTTACAGGAAAAGGACTGCGGACGATTGGCCGACTATATTGCCTCCAACATCTCCATTGACTTCGAACGCAAGCAGTATATTCTCGATGAACTTCGTCCTTTGAAACGAATGCAGAAATTGATCAATGTTTTGACGGAAGAGATCAAGATCCTTTCGGTGGAAAATGAGATCAATCAAAAAGCGCAGACCCAGATTGATGAAAATCAGCGGGAATATCTCTTAAAAGAACAGTTGCGTGCCATCACCAGCGAACTGGGAGAAGATGACAATCCCCAGCAGGAAGCAGACGAACTGCGGGAAAAGGTGTTGGCGCTCGGGCTGCCTAAAGTTTGTGAGGACAAGCTGTTAAAGGAATGCAATAAACTGTATCGTATGCCATATGGGTCCCACGAGGCCAGTGTTATTCGCATGTATCTGGACACCTGTCTGGAACTTCCCTGGAAAACAGCTTCCAAGGAAAAATTGGACTTAAAGCGTGCTCAGCGGATTCTGGATCGGGATCACTACGGTTTGGATAAGGTGAAAGAGCGCTTTATCGAAATTTTGGCAGTCAAGTGTTTGGCTCCCAAGCAATCCGGACAGATCATCTGTCTGGCCGGCCCTCCCGGCGTGGGTAAAACTTCAATTGCCCGGTCTATTGCAGAGGCCACCGGACGAAAGTATGTCCGCGTCTCGCTGGGCGGTGTCAGCGATGAGGCCGAGATCATGGGCCACCGCAGAACCTATGTGGGCTCTATGCCTGGACGAATTATCAACGCCGTAAAACAGGCCGGGGTAAATAACCCTTTGATTCTTTTGGATGAAATCGATAAGCTGGGCCAGAATTTTAAAGGAGATCCCGCTTCCGCTCTGTTGGAAGTGTTGGATCCCGAACAAAATACGGAATTTACCGACCACTATGTGGATATGCCCTTCGATTTGAGCAATGTACTGTTTATCACCACGGCAAACGATGCTTCCCGAATTCCAGGTCCCCTTTATGACCGTATGGATATCATTGAGCTGGGCAGCTATACGCTAGAAGAAAAAGTAAACATTGCCACCCGCCATCTGATCAAGAAACAGCTGAAAAAACATGGGATTGAACCGTCTCAGTTGAAGTTTACCAAACCAGCTGTCAAAGAATTGATTGAGGGATACACCAGGGAAGCAGGTGTGCGAACTTTGGAGCGGACGATCGGGTCAATTTGCCGCAAAGTCGCAAAAATGATTGTCTCTGATCCGGAGTTCACCTGTTATACCGTAAAACCGGAAAACCTGGAAAGCCTTCTGGGACCTCGGAAGTTTTCCAGAGATCAGCTCACCGGAGAGGACACCATTGGCTTGGTCAATGGTCTGGCATGGACCAGTGTGGGCGGTGAATTGTTGCCCATTGAAGTGGCTGTGATGGAAGGCACGGGAAAAATTCAACTGACCGGGTCTTTGGGCGACGTGATGAAGGAGTCTGCCAATGCGGCCATTACCTGTATTCGTACCCGAGCGGGAGCGTTGGGGATTTCGCCCAAGTTCTATGAAAAGTGCGATATCCATATTCATGCACCTGAAGGTGCCGTTCCCAAAGATGGCCCTTCTGCCGGTATTGCCATGGCTACGGCCATTACTTCAGCACTTTGTGGGATTCCCGTCCGTCACGATGTTGCCATGACTGGAGAGATCACCTTGCAAGGCCGCGTTTTGCCCATTGGCGGTTTGAAAGAAAAAAGCATGGCCGCTTATAAAAATGGCATCAAGACTGTGCTGATTCCCGCCGAAAACCTTCCGGACTTAGCAGAAGTGGACGATGTGGTAAAGCAAAATGTGGAGTTCATTCCTGTCAAACGGATCGATACAGTTTTGGAAACAGCTCTGGTTCACATGCCGCATCCCGTTTCCTCGGAAACGGTAGTCCTTACCGATGACCTGGCCGCAAAACGCCAGCAACAGGAATCGGAACTTTACCAGTATGTAGATTGAGGAGGCAGCGGTGAATTTTCAAAAGGTAACCTTTGAGTTGGCTGCCGGAAGAAAGGATCAACTTCCCCAAGGGCATTTGCCGGAAATTGTTTTCTCCGGGAAATCCAATGTGGGGAAGTCTTCCTTAATCAACCGGCTGGTCAATCGAAAAGCTTTGGCCAGAATCAGCGCCACCCCCGGTAAAACTGCCACCATCAACTTTTATCGGATACCGGAATGTCGTCTGGTTGACCTGCCCGGTTATGGATACGCCCGTGTCTCCCAGGGAGAACGGGAACGTTGGGCTTCTTTGGTAGAAGGGTACTTTGCTCAGGACCGGCGAATTGCCTTGGTAATTCAGCTTATCGACATACGCCACAAGCCATCTGCAGATGATCTGCAGATGATTGATTTTTTGCTGCAAACCGAACGACCTTTTTTAGTGGTTTGTACCAAATGCGATAAACTGAACCAATCGGAGACAAGGGCACAGACGCAATTTTTCGATGAGTTGTTTCAAGAGCATCATATATCCTGGATCCCCTTTTCTGCTGTTAAGGGTACAGGGTTGGAAGAAATAAAGGGATCAATTGAAAGGGCTGTGGGCCTTTCTGAATCGGAGAAGGAGGATAAAGAGTGATTTCGAACTGCTTGGGAATCAATGAAGCGGGACATTTGGAAATTAGCGGTTGTGATACTGTAAAACTGGCGGAACAATACGGTACGCCCCTGTACGTGATGAGCGAGGATGAAATTCGCTCTACTTGCCGCCGGTATGTTGCCTCTTTTCAAAAGAACTACGGTGGAAATGGAAAACCCATTTATGCCAGCAAAGCCTTCAGCTGCAAAGAGATCTATCGGATCGTTCTCAGCGAAGGACTGGATGTGGAAGTGGTTTCCGGAGGAGAACTGTACACCGCGCTGCAGGCTGGGGTTCCTGCGGACCAGATTCACTTTCAGGGAAACAATAAGTCCATTGGGGAATTGACCTTTGCTATCGAAAATGGGGTCGGAGACATTGTAGTGGACAATCTGTCCGAATTGAAAAAGATTGAAAAAATTGCCCGGGAGCATAATGTTACGGTAACTGTCTCTCTGCGGATTAAACCGGGTATTGACGCCCATACCCACGAGTTTATCCGGACCGGACAAGTGGATTCCAAATTTGGCTTGGATCTGGAGAATGGGGAGGCTATGGAGGCGTTGCGCCTGGCGAAGGACATGGAACATGTTATTGTTGAGGGACTCCATTGTCATATCGGCTCTCAGATCCTGGAGAAAAGCCCCTTTGTCCATGCTGCAGAAGTGATGCTGCAATTTTTCGCCCGGATTCGTCAGGAACTGGGAATAACCTTTTCCTTTTTGAACTTGGGCGGCGGGTTTGGTATCCACTACACGGAAAAAGACGAAGCAATCCCTTACGAAGATTACATGGAAGCCGTGTCCGAAGCCGTTCACCGTACTTGCAAAGAACTGGATTTGGATTTGCCCCGTATCTATATTGAACCCGGTCGTTCCATCGTGGGCGAAGCCGGAATTACCCTGTATACCGTAGGGACCATCAAGGAAATTCCACAGGTCCGCAACTATGTTGCCATTGACGGCGGCATGTTTGAAAATCCGCGGTATGCTTTGTATCAGTCTGACTATACTTGCCTGATTGCTAACAAAGCCAGTGAACCCGCCAACTATATTGCCACCATTGCCGGAAAATGCTGCGAAAGCGGCGATTTGATCCAAGAGCATACTCCCATTCAAACCCCAGAAGAGGGGGATATTCTGGCTGTGCTTTCCACTGGTGCCTACAACTATTCCATGGCCTCCAACTACAATCGAAATCTGAAGCCGGCTTGCATTATGGTCTCTCAGGGAAAATCCCGCATTGTTATCAAGGGCGAAACCTACGAAGATCTCGTACGGAACGATATCTGATTTTTCCTGTTTACTTTTCCACTTTTATATGCTAAAATTTTAAAGCGTGAAGTATGACGGGAAGGATGTGTTGATCTTATGAACGGTAAAATCCAAGACAAAAATATTGATTTTCTATTTCAGGCAATTTTGGCCCTGGAAACTCCGGAAGAATGCTATCGCTTCTTCGATGACCTGTGTACTGTACCGGAACTGAAGGCCATGTCCCAACGCTTGGCAGTGGCCCACATGCTCAACCATAAGCAGGTATATAGCGACATCGTGGCAGAAACAGGGGCTTCAACCGCCACTATCAGCCGAGTCAATCGTTCGCTTAATTACGGCAGTGATGGCTACGAACTGGTATTCCAGCGCCTGGATAAAAAGGAGTCTCAGGAGTGAGATGAAGAGCTATTCCGTTTTTGCTCAATATTACGATGAACTGACCGCCAATGTAGAGTACCCGAAACGGGCAGAATACCTTCTGGAACTGATGAAACGGCTCCATCATGCCCCAGGTCTCACCTTGGATCTTGCCTGCGGCACCGGGTCTCTTACGTTGGAATTGTATCGTCGACGGGTAGATATTTACGGCATTGACGGCTCTGTGGAGATGCTTTCAGAGGCTCGCACAAAGTGTGCGGAGGCAGGAGCGGATATTCTTTTCCTGTGCCAAGATATGCGATCTATCGATCTCTATGGAACGGTCAATACGGTGATCTGTTCCTTAGACAGCCTCAATCATTTGAAAAACGAGGAAGAGTTGCAACGGGTGTTTTCCAAGGTATCCTTCTTTATGGATCCGGAAGGGTATTTCCTTTTCGATATGAACACACCCTATAAACATCATACCATTTTGGGCAATGAAACATACGTCTACGATATGGAGCACGTTTTCTGCGTGTGGCAGAACCGCTGCCATTCCGATGGACGTGTGGAAATCCAGCTTGACTTTTTTGAGCCGCAAGTTCCCCAGAAGGGGCTGTATTATCGCAGTACAGAACGTTTCTCAGAACGCGCATATCCACTGGAAACGGTGCTGACAATGCTTCAAAAGGCTGGGTTCGACCAAGTGCAGGTCTTTGATGAACTGACCTTTGATCCTCCAAAACCGGAGAGTCAGCGGCTTGTTTTTGCTGCGAAAAAACAAGGAAGGAACGAAATTTCTTATGGATAAAATCTTGAGAACCATTACATCCGATGGCAGTCTGATGGCTTCGGCAATCGACTCCACACGGATTGTTTATACTGCCCAGAAAGTGCACCGTTTGACAAAAACATCCTGCGCTGCGTTGGGGCGTCTTTTGACAGGGGCTTCTCTGATGGGTGCCATGTTGAAGGTAGACCATTCCTCTTTGACATTAAAAGTGAATGGGGGAGGCCCTTTGGGCAATCTGGTTGCCATTTCTGATGACAGAGGCAACGTGCGCGGCTATGTGGACCACCCGGAAATTGAGCTGCCTTTAAAGCCCAATGGTAAAATTGACGTGGGCGGCGGTGTTGGAAACCAGGGTCATCTTGCGGTGATCCGCGACACAGGGGAAGGAAAACCCTATGTGGGTCAGGTAGAATTGGTCAGCGGAGAAATAGCCGAGGATTTGACCAGTTACTATGCCAGCAGTGAACAAATCCCCACTGTATGCGCCCTTGGTGTATTGGTAGATAAAGAAGGCGGTGAAGCCTTGCTGGCAGGCGGATTGTTAATTCAAGCGCTTCCTGGGGCGGACGACGCTGCTTTGGGACAGCTGGAACAAAATGTGGCAAAAATGGATTCCGTCACCACGATGCTTGCCAAGGGGATGAGCCCTGAAGATATGTGCCGCACTGCTTTGGAAGGGTTTGAGGTTGAGATCCTGGACGAGTTCCAGGTACATTATGCGTGCACCTGCAGCAAAGAACGGTTTTCCCAGGCTTTATTGACTTTAGGCAGCAAGGAACTTTGGAAGCTATATGAAGACGAGAGAGACGATGTGGAGACGGTGTGTCATTACTGTAACAAGCGTTACTCTTTTTCCAAAGATGAGATCAAACAGTTGGCCATGAAAGCCTCCGAAATGGGAAAAAAGAAATCTTGAAATTTTTTCAAAAAACCGCTTGACAAATGAAGGAAAATCGTGTAAGATATTAACCGTCGCTGATGAAGCGATTGAAATGTGTGAGGGGCTTATGGGGGCATAGCTCAGCTGGTTAGAGCACCTGCCTTACAAGCAGGGGGTCATAGGTTCGAGTCCTATTGTCCCCACCATACACATTTTAAATATGGCCCGGTAGTTCAGCTGGTTAGAACGCTAGCCTGTCACGCTAGAGGTCGACGGTTCGAGCCCGTTCCGGGTCGCCATATGCTGCTATGGCTCAGTCGGTAGAGCGCATCCTTGGTAAGGATGAGGTCACCAGTTCAAATCTGGTTAGCAGCTCCAAAAAACCGTATCGTTATGATACGGTTTTTTTGTTTTTCTAGGTACGGCTATGAAAATGCTGTGACCTCATCCTAAATACCGCCAACGGGCGGAAAAAGGATCATGACGGCGAGGAGGGAAATGACATGGTGAAAACAGTTGTATGGGATTGGAATGGAACCCTGCTCGACGATGTGGAAATCAGCCGACAAGTGATGAATCGGATGCTTTCGCGAAGGGAATTGCCGGTTTTGGAGACCCGGGAGCAATATCAGAAGATCTTCACCTTTCCGGTGCGGGACTATTACCGGGACGCAGGCTTGGATCTAGATCAGGAGCGCTTTGAAGATTTGGCAGAGGAATGGACGGTTTTGTATGGTTCCATGTCCCAAGGAGCGAGACTGTTTGAGAATGCCCAGCAGGTGCTGGAGCAGCTTCAGCAAGGGGGATTTCACCAGCTGATTGTCTCCGCTTCGCCTCAGGAAACTTTGGAGCGGCAAGTGACTGCCGCAGGGATTCAGTCCTATTTCGAAGCATTGCTGGGGATTTCCGACATTTACGCACAAGGGAAATCCGGGGTAGCCCGCCGGTATTTTGCGGAGCATGGGGTGGATTCCCGGGAGGTATTGTTTGTGGGGGATACCCTCCACGATTGGGAGGTGGCCGGACAGGCGGGCTGTCCTTGCGTGCTGATCACAGCAGGGCATCAAGGTCGCCGGAGACTGGAAACCTGTGGGGCGCCTTTGCTGGATGGGATCCAGGAAGTGCCGGCCTTTTGCCAGAACCCTGGGAATTGACGGAAAAATGAAAGAAACAAGTCTTGACAATCGAAGGCGCGGACAGTATAATAATTTGTGTTGTATCGGTATGCTACGACGAAAGAACCCCTGCCTTATGGCGGATGGGAGGGATATAAATGGCTGAGATCCGGCTCAAGGATAATGAATCTCTGGACAGCGCGCTCCGTCGCTTTAAAAAGCAGTGTGCGAGAGCGGGCGTCATCCAAGAGGTCCGTAAGAGAGAGGCTTACGAAAAGCCCTCTGTCAAGCGTAAGAAAAAGTCAGAAGCAGCTCGCAAGCGTAAGTACAAATAAGGCTGCTCAATTTACCTTGAAAGCGGGCGGTTCGCCCGCTTTTTTGTTCCGGTAAACCGGAAAATATCCAGCGCGAGGAGAAGTGAAAGGATGGGCATCTTCCGGCCTACAGCCATCAAAGAGCGGGTGACGGATGTTACTCCGGACTTTTTAAAGAGTCTGGGGGTTCGTGCTCTGCTGCTGGATGTGGACAACACTTTGGCCACTTACACTTCCCACCAGCCGATTCCCGGTGCGGTGGAATGGGCCCGGCAGATGAAGGCGGCAGGCTTTCGGCTGATTATTATCTCCAACAACTTTGAGGAGAGGGTCAAGCCCTTTGCAGACATGTTTGGCTTGGATTTCCTGAGTTTTGCCATCAAGCCCCTGCCCATCGGTTACCTGCGGGCAGCCGGAAAACTGGGGGTTAAGCGCCGGGATTGTGTGATCATAGGGGACCAGATTTTTACCGATGTAGTAGGGGCCAACTTGTGCGGCATGAAATCCGTACTGTTGACACCCATCGAACCGGAGGAAGGGTTTACCTTTAAAGCGCGCAGGTATTTTGAACGGGATTTGCGGAAAAAAATCCAAAGCCGAAAGGATGTTATGCGATGAAAAACCCTGTAGAACGTTTGACAGAACGTGTCATCCATGGCGACTCCAAAAAGGCCGCCCTGGTCTTTTCTGAAAAAAACCGCCGGTATTTCACCCAGTTTCCCGCCAGTGACGGGGCGCTGTTTGTGACGGCGGAGGAGGCCTATTTGCTGATGGACTTCCGCTATGAGGAAGCGGCCCATTACCAGGCAAAATATTGCACGGTGGTAGGGTTTAGTTCCCTGATGGATAAACTGGGAGAGTTGATCCGCAAGCATGGAATTCAGGAGATTTACCTGGAGACCGAAAAGCTGTCCGTTGCCCAGGCCCGGCGGTTTGAGGCGGCATTCCAGAAGAATGGGGCCCAAGCTGTTTTGGACAATACCCTGGACAGTGCTATCCGGGAGCAGCGGATGATCAAATCCCCCGAAGAAGTGAAGAAAATCGAAGCTTCCCAGGAGATTACCGACGCGGCGTTTCAGCACATCCTGCCTTATATCAAGGAAGGCGTCACCGAGCGGGAGCTTGCCCTGGAGATGGAATTCTTCATGCGCAAGCAGGGCGCGGAAGACGTTGCCTTTGGCTTGATTGTGGCGGCGGGCAAAAACGGTTCTCAGTGTCATGCGGTTCCCTCGGATAATACCATCAAGCCCGGTGACTTTATCACCATGGATACGGGTGCCCTGCTGGACGGCTATCACTCCGACATGACCCGTACCGTGGCTCTGGGGCAGGTTTCCGATGAACAGAAGGCTGTGTACGATACGGTGCTCAAGGCGCATCTGGCAGTCATCGATCAGGTGAAGCCGGGCATGCGTTGCTGCGACGTGGACAAGATTGCCCGGGATATCATTGAAAAGGACTATCCCGGCACCTTTGGCCATGGTTTGGGCCATGGAGTGGGCTTTGAAATTCACGAGTGGCCCCGCTTTTCCAAGCTGGATCCCACACCCTGTGCGGAAGGCATGGTCATCACCGACGAACCCGGTATCTACATTCCCGCCAAGTACGGCGTGCGCATTGAAGATATGCTGCTGATTACGGCAGATGGCTGCCGCAGCCTGACCAAGTCTCCCAAGGAATTGATCAATCTGTAAGGCGCATTTGGGGGAAATGGCAGGGAGAAACAACTTGCAATCCCCGCGCAGATACGGTAAAATAGAAAGAGAAACAAATTTGGAGGTTGTTAAAATATGGTAACCGCAGGCGATTTCAGAAACGGTGTAACCTTTGAGATGGACGGCGGCGTCTACTCTATCATCGAGTTCCAGCATGTTAAGCCCGGCAAAGGTGCCGCTTTTGTGCGCACCAAGATCCGCAATGTGATCACCGGCGCTGTGACGGAAAAAACCTTTAACCCCAACGACAAATATCCTACTGCTTATATTGAGCGCAAGGACATGCAGTATCTCTACAACGACGGGGACCTGTATTACTTCATGGACAACGAGACCTTCGAGCAGATCCCGATCAACAGCAACGTGCTGGGGGACAACTTCAAGTTTGTCAAGGAGAACATGGAGTGCAAGGTGCTTTCCTACAAGGACAATGTGTTCGGCGTGGAGCCCCCCAACTTTGTGGAGCTGGAGGTCACCAAGACCGAGCCCGGCGTTCGTGGTGATACCGCTACCAACACCTTGAAGCCCGCTACTCTGGAGACCGGTGCCGAGATCCGTGTGCCCCTGTTCATCAACGAGGGCGAGATGATTCGGATCGATACCCGTACCGGCGAGTACATGGAGCGCGCGTAAAACCATGTTAGATTAACCCGGGGACTTGTCCGCGGGAAAAAGGGAGGAACCCAATCATGACGAATTCCGAAAGAGCTTCTTACATCCGTGGTTTGATGGACGGCCTGGAGCTGGATCCCAACGCCAAGGAGACCAAGGTTCTCAACGCAGTTGTGGAGCTGCTGGACGACCTGTGCCAGTCCATGGACGAGTTGGAGGACGATGTGGCTGAGATGTCCGAGCAGGTGGACGAGATCGACGAAGATCTGGGTACCCTGGAAGAAGATTTCTATGGCCTGGATGAGGACGAGTGCGGCTGCCATCATCATGACGAAGATGACTTTGACGACGCCCAGTTTGAGGTAACCTGCCCCAGCTGCGGTGACACCATCCAGCTCAATGATGAGATGCTGGAAGAGGGCAGCATTGTTTGCCCCGGTTGCGGTGAGACCTTGGAGTTCGATTTTGACGACGAGGAAGAGACCGAAGAAACCGAAGAAAAGGAATAAGTTCATCTCTTTTCACAAGAGAAAAAGCCTTCCTGAGGGAAGGCTTTTTTGTTTGCGTTGTAGAAGAAGATCTCACTGAGCCCTGGCTTCCAAAACCAGTTGCCGGCATTCTTTGGCTCGCTGGGTGATGGCTTTCCAGTTGCCGGAGGAGATGTCATCGGCGGGACAGAGCCAGCTGCCTCCACAGGCGATCACGTTGGGCTGGGAGAGGTAGTCCTTCACATTCTGGGGACTGATCCCTCCAGTGGGCATAAACTTCACGCCTCGGTAAGGACCATAGAGGGCTTTGAGCATTTTCACGCCGCCCACTACTTCCGCGGGGAAAAGCTTAACGGTAGTCAATCCCAGGCTCATGGCCAGTTCGATTTCTGTGGGAGTGGCGCATCCGGGATAAACAGGAACTTGATGCTTGACACACCATTCTACCACATCCCGGTTGGTGCCGGGAGAGATCACTGCCTTGGCGCCGCATTCCACCGCCAGTTTGGCCTGTTCCACACTGAGGACAGTGCCTGCGCAGACAAACATGTCCGGCAGGGCGGTGCTGAGTTTTTCAATGGATTTGGCTGCGGCGGGGGTACGGAAGGTGATTTCCGCGGCAGGGATCCCGCCCTCTAAAAGGGCTTGTCCCAAGGGAATCGCCTGAAGTTCGTCGTCCAATTTGATCACCGGAACCACGCCGGTTTCTCGCAAAACTTGCTCAATGGTTTCCATGGGTAATTCCTTCCTTTCTCTGGGTAATGGTCAATCCATATAGCCGCCCTTCATGGGGGAAGCGGCGTTTCGGGTAAAGAGTCCCAAAGCGCCAGTCTTATATTTCGGTTCCCGAGGCTGCCATGCGGCCTTGCGGCGGGCAAGTTCTGCCTGGATTTCCTCTTCGGTAGCTTCTTTTCCGTGAATTCCGCAGATCCGCAGAATACGGGCGGGAATGTCGATTTGGATGAGATCCCCTTCTTCCACCAAAGCGATAGGACCGCCCTCTGCGGCTTCTGGGGAAACATGGCCGATTGCGGGCCCTTTGCTGGCCCCGGAGAACCGGCCGTCTGTGATCAAGGCAATAGAAGCGGACAGTTCCGGATCGGAGGAAATGGCCTCGGTGGTGTAGAACATCTCAGGCATGCCGCTGCCTTTAGGGCCCTCATAGCGGATGAGAACAGCGTCCCCAGGCTGGATCTCGTGTTTCAGGATGGCAGAAATAGCCTCCTCCTCACAGTCGAAGGGGCGGGCTTTCAAGAAAGCCTTGTGCATCTCTTTGGGTACAGCACTGTGCTTGACCACACTGCCCTGAGGAGCCAGGTTTCCCTTGAGTACAGCGATGGTGCCGTTTGTGCCAATGGGTTCCTGGAAGGTGCGGATCACGTCAGTGCGTTTTAAGCCTGTCTTTTGGAGATAGGCGTCGCACTTTTCATAGTAGCCGTTGTGTTTTAAATCCTCCAGGTTTTCCCCCAAGGTTTTGCCGGTGACGGTCATCACATCCAGGTGGAGCATGGATTTGATCTCTTCCATGATCCGAGGCACGCCTCCCGCGTAGTAAAAATACTCTGCGGGCCATTTTCCGGCAGGACGGATATCCAGCAGATAATGGGCGCCACGGTGCATTCTGTCAAAGGAATCTGCATCCAACTCCACGCCAAATTCACGGGCAATGGCCGGCAGGTGGAGAAGGGTATTGGTGGAGCCGGAAATGGCCGCGTGGACCATTACGGCGTTTTCAAAGCTTTCTGCGGTGACCATTTGCCGGGCGGTGAGCCCTTCCCGCGCCATCTCCGCTGCCCGGGCTCCGGCTTTCCGGGCCACTTCCACTAGATCCTGGCAGGTGGCGGGCATCAGGGCGCTGCCGGGAAGCATCAAACCCAAGGCTTCCGCCATGATCTGCATAGTGGAGGCTGTGCCCATAAAAGAGCATGCGCCGCAGGAGGGGCAGGCGTGGTGCTTGTAGTAAGTAAATTGTTCTTCGGAGATTTCTCCCCGCTGGAACATGGCGCTGTATTTTCCAATTTGTTCCAAAGTAAGCAGGTCTGGGCCTGCTTCCATTACGCCGCCAGTGACCACAATAGAGGGAATATCGATTCGCCCGATGGCCATGAGCTGGGCGGGGACAGATTTGTCGCAGCTGGAAATGAACACCCCAGCGTCAAAAGTGGTGGCATTGGCATGAATTTCAATGAGGTTGGCAATGGTATCCCGGGAAACCAGAGAATAGTTGCCGCCATCGTGTCCCTGAGACATGCCGTCGCACATATCCGTGGCAAAATACATGGCGGCTTTTGCGCCATTTTGGTCGGCTGCCTGGGCAGCTTCCTGGGCAAACTGATAGAGATGGGCGCTGCCGGGATGACTTTGACCGTAAGTGCTTTCAATGAGTATCTGAGGTTTTTCCAAGTCCTCCGGGGTCCAGCCCATCCCCATGCGAAGAGGGTCCATTTCAGGGGCCAGTTTTCGTGTTTCCTGACTTTTCAGCATGTGTCGTTTCCTCCCATAAGGCCCAAAGCCTTTCGCCTTGGGCAGAAAATCCGATTCAAACAGGGAAATTTCTTTTCCCCGCACAACTCCGGGTGCACCGTTCAGAGAGCCTTTGGCAAGGATCTATGAACTTTTTTCCCGATTACAGCTATTATACAATATCTGGTGGTGGAAGCGCAATGGATCACCAAATGAAATTTTTACTTTCCTCGAAAAATTGACAATTATGCCCAGTACCGGTATACTTTTAATCAGTAAGAAACGATGACCGGGGAAAAAAGTAGGGAGTGGATCAATTGAAGACAGTAACAAGGAAGGGGCTCCGTTTTGGCGAAGGGCTCCCTAAGATTTGTGTGCCCCTGACAGGTCACGGGATGCCCGCCCTGCTCAGTGAAATTCAACAGGCTGAGGCATTGCCGGCAGACCTTTTCGAGTGGAGAATTGACTGCTTTTACGGAGATCCCTTGGCGGCACTGCCAACGGTTGTGGAAAGCTTGCAGGGAAAACCGCTTCTGTGTACGCTGCGGACCCAAAAAGAAGGGGGAGAGTCCCCTGTCGGCCCGGAGGAATATGAAAAATTGGTGGGAAGCTTGATTGATTCGGGAGAAATAGATCTGGTGGACTTGGAGCTTTCCTGTGGAGAAGAGCGCCTCAAACGGTTGATGGCTCTGGCTCGAGATCGAGGCGTAGGAACTGTGGTTTCCAAGCACGATTTCCAGAAGACTCCACCGGCAGGGGAGATTGCTTCCACCCTGATCCTGATGAATCGCCTGGGAGCGGATCTGCCCAAATACGCGGTGATGCCTCACACTGCCGGCGATGTGTTGGAACTGCTTTCCGCCACTTTGGAAGCCAGTGAGAAGATTGGACCGGTGATCACCATGGCCATGGGAGAACTGGGAAAAATCACGCGGGTCAGCGGAGGAGTTTTCGGTTCCTGCTTGACTTTTGGCGCGGGACAGAACGCCTCGGCGCCGGGGCAACTGGGAGCAGAGGATTTACGGGCCATTTTGGAAGATTTACAGCCTCATGACCGGGCGTCCCAGCCCGACTTGGGAAACGTTTGAAAAAGGAAATCCTTGAAAAGGGAAAGGATCTGGTTCCATGAAAAATGACATCGATTCCATCCTGGATTCCATGTTCCGGGGCGGACGATTGCATATGAAGAGCTCCACTCCGGAGGAAAAGCAGGAGGATGAGACCCCTTTATCTCCGGCGGCCCAAGATGCTCAAAGGTCCCTGGAAGCTGTCAATCGGGTAGGGGACAGCCTTTCGGAGTCACTGCAAGCCAGCCTGGAGCGCTTGACCCAGGAAGCGCGGGCGGACATCTTCGGCAGGACGGAGTGGACACCCAAAAGACCGTTCACAACAGTGGAGATCCGGTGGACCTGGACATGGCCTTTCAGGTGGCCCGGCAGGAAGCCGGTGTCCTGGTGTTGGGGCAGGACGAATTTTTGGACAGCTTGTTGATTGCCTTCAAACGGCCTTTTGTAGCCGGCAGTAAGGAAGGGGTACCCCTGTGCCGGGCGGCGGTGCTGGGTCCTCACGGCACAGGCAGACACAGCGCTCTCCAGTGTGTCACTGCATCCCTGGGCAGGCAAGGTGTGCTGAAAAGCCCCAAAACCACGTTTTTAGATCTTTCCCGGTATGCCACGCCGGAGTCAGGGAAGCTGTTTGTTCAAGACCTGTATGCCGCCTTGAAAAGCGGAGCGTCCACTTTGGTTCTGGAGCATTGGGAGCACTGTCACACTTCGGTGCTGACCATGGTGACGGCTTTGTTCCGGGAAGGAGAAGTGCCGCTCCCCAGCCGTTACGCGGAGCAAAAGGGGATGCTGGTGGAAATCGGCACCGCTTTGGTACCCGGAGCTGTTTCCACCTTATCCGCAGGGGGAAAATATCTGTTTCTGCTCACCGATCAGCCTGCTTCCAAATTGGCAGACGCTTTCGGTGTTCCCTTCCTTTCCGCCCTGGACGATCAGTGTGCTACCCGACCCTTCACCAGAGAGTCCTTGGAGGAAATTGCCCGCAGGCAGTTGGAGGATCTGGTAGAGCGCTGCGGCCGTCAGCTTCGGATGACCATGACCTTTGGCGACGAGGAAGTGAAAACGTTGGCGGATACCTTCACCCCAGACCAAGGGGCATGGGCCCTGCAAGAAGGGGCAGATCGGCTGTACCGGGCTCTCAGCGAGGAAAAACTGCGCAAAAGTCTGGGGCCGGTAGAGGGAAGAATTCTTGCTAAGGATGGAACCTTGGAAGCGGAATATTCACAAGGCGGCATGACCCTGTGGGTAGGTCAAAAGGATACGGGGAAGACTCAGGCGGCAGCGGTTGCGGCAGGCAAGCAAGAGCTGTCCCAGATTGTGGGGCTGCAACCTGTGAAGGACTATATCCTTTCTTTGGAGGACAATTTCAAGATCCAACAGCTGCGCCGGGAGCGGGGCCTCAAAGCAGATTCTCCTTCCATGCATATGATTTTCACCGGAAATCCCGGTACAGGCAAGACGACGGTAGCCCGGTTGGTTTCCCGGTATTTAAAGGCCATTGGAGTCTTGGAAGGAGGTCAGTTGGTAGAGGTGACCCGGGGAGATCTGGTGGGCCAGTATGTAGGTCACACCGCTCCTCTGACTCAGAAAGCCATTCAGTCCGCCTTGGGGGGCGTGCTCTTCATCGATGAGGCCTACTCCCTGTACCGAGGCCGGGACGATAGCTTTGGCCTGGAGGCAATTGACACCTTGGTAAAGGGCATGGAGGATCACCGGGATGATCTGATTGTGATCTTAGCAGGTTATTCTCGGGAAATGGAGGAATTTCTCACCGCCAACTCAGGCCTGCGCTCCCGGTTTCCCAATCTGATTGAGTTCCCCGATTATACAGCGGAGGAGTTGGTGGAAATCACCAAGAGCATCGTGAAGGGAAAGGGCTATCGCTTGGACCCTGCCTGTCAGGCGCCTCTGCTGGCATACTATCAGCGTCAGCAGCAAGAAGGGGATCCCCGAGTCAACGGCAATGGCCGGATGGCTCGGAATAAGGTGGAAGAAGCGGTGATCGCCTGTTCTCGCCGGAATGTTCGTGCCCCGGAGGAGCAGCGGGATTTGGAATTGCTTTTGCCAGAGGATTTTGGATTTTCCGCCTCTTAACATGGAAGAGGTTTGAAAGAAGCGTTCTTCCAAATAGAGTTTGTTAACCGGTGTCCGAGGAGGGAATTTTCCTCTTATAGACGCCGGTTTTCTGTTGTTGGGACGCTGAAGTGAAAATCGTTCCCAGCCTCTCTTTTCCAAATGTAGGCAGGGAAGGAGAGCCACTAAAAAACCGCCCTGGAAACTAAGTTCCAGAGCGGTTTTCTCATAGAGAGCCGAGTTTATGTTGCAATTTTACCAGGGATTTACTTCCGTACCGCCGCGGCACCACTTCAGATACTGCAGGGCATGAAGCTGACCAGCCCATTCCCGATCGTCCTTGAAGATGGGATCGTGGAAGCCTTCCACCACCAGGTCGCCCTGGAAGCCCTTGGAATAGAGAACGTGGAACACGTCCCGCCAATCGGTGTCGCCGTAACCGGGGGTCCGGGGCTCTGCGAATTCCGTTGCGCCAAACACACCCCACTTCTTGACTCGATCCCAATGGAGAGTCACATCTTTGCCGTGGAGATGGTAAACCCGGTCAATCCACTGTTCCAACTGGGGCAGGGGATCGATGAGCTGGACCATCTGGTGGGCAGGCTCCCACTCCAGGCCGATGGCAGAGCTGGGAACTGCGTCAAACATCATTTCCCAAGCCTTGGGGTTGAAGCCGATGTTGCAGGTGGCGTGATCCCAAGTGCCGCTCATGGGGCAGTTTTCAATGGCCAGACGCACGCCGTTTGCTTCGGCGCGCTTGGCCAGTTCCCCGAACACTTCCTTGTACAGAGGAATGGCCTTGTCTACAGACTCCCCTTCCACGGCACCGGCGAAGGTGGTGACCAGGTTGGTGCCGAAGAGATGGGCGTTGTCGATGAACTGTTCCAAAGTCTTGCGCTGCTCCTCATTTTGCAGGGCGTTGCAGTAATAGCCGATGGAAGAGATTGCCACGCCGGAATCTCCCAACAAGCTCTTGACCTTTTCCGCGTAGCTGGGCAGGTCTTTCTCGGAGAACACCATGTGGAAGTTCAGTGCCAGGCATTCAAAACCGGCCTGGATGAAATGGGGCACAAGCTGTTCGGTGCCCTGTCCAGGCACGCAAGTACCAATGCGGATTTTTTCCATAAGAGTAACCTCCAAAATAATATGTTCCACCCTTCCCCAAAAAGAAAGGAGTGTTACCGTTGCATCTCCAAAAATTCGTCGTAGGTGGTAGCCCGGTCCACGATGCCACCCTGGGGCAGCAGCTGAATGATCCGGTTGGCCACTGTTTGGACAAATTCATGGTCGTGAGAGGTGAAGAGGACAATGCCCTTAAACTCCATCAATCCCTTGTTGACCGCGGTGATGGATTCCAGGTCCAAGTGGTTGGTGGGCTGATCCAGAAGCAGCACGTTGCTCTCGAACATCATCATCCGGGAAAGCATGCAGCGAACCTTTTCCCCGCCGGAAAGGACCTTCACAGGCTTGTACACATCTTCTCCAGAGAAGAGCATTTTCCCCAGAAAACCTCGGAGATACGTTTCCGTAGTGTCCTTGGAATACTGCTCTAACCATTGCAGGATGGAGTCGTCCACATCTTTAAAGTAAGAGGAGTTGTCCTGGGGGAAATAAGACTGGCTGGTGGAAACGCCCCACTTGAAAGTGCCCTCGTCGGGCGTCATCTCCTCCATGAGAATTTTGAACAGGGTGGTGATGGCGATTTCATTTTCCGCCAGGAAGGCGATTTTGTCTCCCTTGTTCACCCGGAAAGATACATTGTTGAGGACCTTGACCCCGTCCACGGTTTTGGAAAGGCCATCCACAGAAAGGATTTCCTTGCCCGGTTCCCGATCCATGGTGAAGCTCACATAGGGATACCGCCGGGAAGAGGCGGGCATTTCTTCAATGGTCAGCTTGTCCAGAAGTTTTTTCCGGGAAGTGGCCTGACGGGATTTGGACTTGTTGGCGGAGAACCGGCGGATGAATTCCTCCAGGGCTTTCCGCTTTTCCTCGGCCTTCCGGTTCTGGTCCCGAAGCATCCGCTGGACCAGCTGGCTGGACTCGTACCAGAAATCGTAGTTGCCCACATAGAGCTTGATCTTGGTGTAATCGATGTCCACAATGTGGGTGCACACATTGTTGAGAAAATACCGGTCATGGGACACCACAATGACGGTGCCCTCGTAATCCATCAGGAAGTTTTCCAGCCAGGCAATGGAATCCAGATCCAGGCCGTTGGTAGGCTCGTCCAGAAGGATGATATCCGGTTGGCCAAACAGTGCTCTGGCCAAAAGGACCTTCACCTTTTCAGCTTCAGTCAGGAAGCTCATTTGGTTGTAGAGCATCATGTTGTCCAGGCCAAGTCCCTGGAGAAGTTTGCCGGCTTCGGTTTCCGCGTCCCAGCCGCCCAGTTCGGCGAATTCCGCTTCCAGTTCTGCGGCTCGGTTGCCGTCCTCCTCAGTAAAGTTTTCCTTGGCATAGAGGGCGTCCTTTTCGGTGAGCACTTGATACAGTCGGGGATTGCCTTGCAAAATGGTCTCAAAGACCGTGTACTGTTCATAAGCGAAGTGGTCCTGCTTTAATACGGACATCCGGCTTTTCTCGTCGATGACAACCTCTCCCTTGGTGGGTTCCAATTCTCCGGAGAGGATGCGCAGAAAGGTAGATTTTCCCGCGCCGTTTGCGCCGATAACGCCATAGCAGTTTCCCGGCTGGAACAGCAGGTTGACGCCGGAAAACAGATTTTGCCCGTTAAAACTCAGGGCCAAGTTGGAAACAGTGATCATAAAAATAAAAGGTCCTTTCCAGTGTGATGTGCAGGGTGAGGCGAAAGCTGCCCCAAAAGGGAGGGGAGAGTGATCTCCCCGAAAACTCAGTCAGGTACCTTTTCCAGTACCGTCACAATTTCACCGATAAACATCCGGTGCAGGTCATTTTGGGGATAATTCTGTTCGTAGGCCTTTCGGTCCAGGAAGCAGCCCACTTCCAGGTTTTGCCGGTACTGTTTCCGGCAGATGAATACCAGCCGGGCCTCTTGATAATAAGGGGCTTCCCGGTCAAAAAGGGGAGTCAGGCCGGTGGCTTGGTCCTTATCGATGTCCCGGCCGGAGCGGCGGCCGCAGAGGGTCAGGGCTTCCCGGTATTCGGGGCCGAAAAAGCAAAGGGAGTAGTAATCTTCCCGGTCGATAAATTCCAAGGTATACCGTTGAGGCCGCACATAGATGGTGGACACATAGTGGCCCCAAAGTTCGCCAACCCCGCCCCAACTGGCGGTCATGGTGTTGTGTTTTTCCTCATTTCCTGCGGTGATGAGCATCCAATCCTTGTTGATCAGGGTAAAGGGATTGTCCTTGAGCTCTTCTACGGAAATTTCACGAAATGCCATTGCGACCATCCTTTCTCAGCATTGTTAGGGACTTTTTTATGGTTATGCTGCTATGATAGCGTATATCCCCCGTTTTTGCAAGACCATAGAAGCATCAAAAAAACTGCCGCTGGAAGCGGCGGCTTCAAAGCGGCAGTTTTTATAAGGAGGGAATGTCCGTTTATTCCCATTCAATCCCATTGTATTTACGGAAGCTGTCCATGCTGATCTTGATGCTTTCCATGGGGGTGAGCTGGGTGGCGTCCTGCTCCAGGATCACAAATTCAGCGCCCTGCTCATTGGCAGCGTCCAGAATATCCTGGATGGGCATGATGCCGGTGCCAACTTCGCAGAAGTCCTTCTTGTCGAACCCACTTCCAAAGGTTTCCCGGGTGATGGGGACATTGGGGTCCTTGACGGTCCACAGGTTGATGGGGGAATCGGTGGTTTTGGAGAAATCCTTTTGATGGATCATGTGCATCCGGCTGCCCAGACGCTTGATGACCTCTACAGGATCCGCACCGCCCCGCATGGCCCAGAAGGTATCCAGCTCAAAATCCACATATTGGGGATCGGTGTTGTCCATGATGTGGTAGAGCACATACTTGTCCTGGAACTTCTGAAACTCGTGGTAATGGTTGTGATACAGGAACTTCATGCCGTAGGCGGAGAGGGTTTTGCCCACCTGGTTGTAAAACTCGCAGCGTTTCATTAAAGTGTCATAATCGGGGAAGAAATCCGCAGACTGTCCCACATATTTATTCCCGATCTTGTGGTGATACTCGATAATAGCAGGCAGCGTGGTGTCGTCGATGGGCCGGATGTGGCTGCTGACCACTTTGGCTCCAAAGCCGCCCAGAATCTCCAGCAGCTGATCCGCAGGGACACCGAATCCCACACCGGGATCCTGATCCGCCCGGGAGTTTGCCACTTCCAGGTTCTTATAACCGATTTCCGCCACTTTGCGAATGGCTTCCACCGGATCCTTCTCCATGTCCTCCCGTACCGAGTACAATTGAATGCCAACTTTCAATGCCATAATACAACTTCCGTCCTTTCCTCCCAAAAAGTTTAAGGATTTAAAATTGTTCCCATTATAGCATACTTTTTGAAAAAATCAAAGGAACCCGGAAAAGTTTTGTGGATATTTGGAGGAAGAGACATGGGAAGGCAGCTGTTTGCTGATGGAATCTTACTCCACCAGATGGTCCAGTGTCCACTGATAGGTGGCCTGGCACACATCTTTGACACAGCCTTCATCCAGAGGAGAACGGAGGTTCACGGAATGGGCCAGATCCACAAAGGTCTTGGTGCCGCCCTGGCGCAGGAAAGCCATGTATTTTTCCCAAGCGGCTTCCCGGTTTTCCAGGGAAAGGGCAAAGAACTGGAGGGACATCACCTGAGCCATGCAGTAGTCGATATAATAGAAAGGATACAGGTAAATGTGGAGCTGGCGCTGCCAACCGGCGCCCCGCCCATAGAAAGGCAGGTTGTCAAAGTCAATATAGGGCCGGTAGCGCTGTTCCAGCCGGAGCCAGGTTTGGTTCCGTTCCTCCGGGGTCATTTCCGGATGACGGTACACTTCCTCCTGGAAGTGGTCCACCAGACAGCCATAGGGAATAAACAGCAGGGCATCCTCAGCGTGAGAGAGCTCATACTTATCTGTCTGCTTTCCAAAGAACAGATGATGCCAGGGAGCGGTGAGAAATTCCATGCTCATGGAATGGGTCTCGGCGCCTTCCATGGTGGGGCACTGGAGAGCCTGCACATCCACCGTTTTGTGGGCAATATAATCGGCAAAGGCATGGCCTGCTTCGTGGGTGAGCACGTCCACATCTCCGGAAGTGCCGTTGAAATTGGAGAAAATAAAGGGATAGCCGTAGTCCGGCAGTCCAGTGCAGTAGCCACCGGGAGCCTTACCCTCTTTGGCCAGTACGTCGAACAGGTCATTTTCAAACATCAGGTGGATAAAGTCCTTGGTTTCAGGGGACAGTTCCTCATACATTTTCCGTCCGGCGGCCATGATCTCCTCGGGCGTTCCTTCCGGGGTAGCGGAACCGTCCTTGAAGGTCAGAGCACTGTCGTGGAACTTGAAGTCCTGAATACCCAGCCGTTTGGCCCGACGCTCTTCCAGCTTAACTGTAAGAGGCACAAGATCCCGCACCACCTGGTCACGGAAGGAAGCCACGTCCTGGGGGGTGTAGCAGTTGCGCTGCCGGCGGATAGCGCCCAGCTC
>UQQZ01000001.1 GCA_900543305.1 uncultured Oscillospiraceae bacterium | reverse complement strand
CCCCGCCGTGAAGAATAGCGTCGGCGGTTTGCAGTTGTTCCACCACTTCGGGCCGTAAAAGACCATGCGTGTCGGAAAGAATGGCAAGTTTCATAGTGCCCTCCTTATATGATGATGCCTTCGCAGTGGTCAATTTCGTGCTGGATGATCTGGGCGGTCCAGCCGGTAAAGGTTTTGATCCGTTCCTGGAATTGTTCATTCTGCCACCGGACCTTGATAGATTTCCAACGCTTCACAGGCCGCAGACCTGACAGAGACAGGCAGCCTTCCTCCGTGTGATAGGGACCGGACTTTTTGAGAATCTCCGGGTTAAACATGATGGTATATTTGCCTTCGTTGTCAAAAGCGATAATTCGCTTGTTTACACCGATCATGTTGGCTGCCATGCCTACGCATCCATCCTTGTGGTGTTCCAGTGTCTCCAGCAGGTCTGCTGCTGTATCCAGATCCTCTGGGGCAGCAGGTTCTGCTTTCTGAGCCAGAAAAGTTTCGTCTTTGCAGATCTCTCGTATCATGGGGGATTCTCCTTCTATGGAGACAGGACAGACACCGGGACGCCCACTGTCCCAAGGAAACGGCAGCCTGGGAGGAATATGACCATGGCCGTGTCCTTTTCTTCTCCAGAATACTCTCATTATACAAGATAAAAGGGGAGGGGACAAGACCGGAGCAGAAATCCCCGTTCACCTGGCCAGTACCGATGGCGCCAATCCGCGGGGAATGGTATAGGATTACCCCACATTCTCGGTGCCATCCCAGGACTTTCCCTTATCTGACCGCTGCAAATCCGCGTTCCAAATCCTCAATGATGTCATCCACATGTTCCGTTCCAATGGACAGCCGAATGGTGCCGGGGGTGATACCCTGATCTGCCAGCTCCGTCTCATTCAGTTGGCTGTGAGTGGTGGTGGCCGGGTGAATGACTAAGGATTTCACATCCGCCACATTTGCCAGCAGGGAGAAGATTTTCAGGTTGTCGATAAACTTCCATGCGGCATCCTGTCCGCCCTTGATCTCAAAGGTAAAGATGGAAGCGCCGCCCTTTGGAAAATACTTTTCATACAGCCCATGGTCGGGATGATCGGGCAGGCTTGGGTGGTTGACTTTGACAACCTGCGGATGGGATGTCAAAAATTCCACCACTTTCTTGGTATTCTCTGCATGACGCTCCAAACGCAGAGACAAGGTTTCCACACCTTGCAGCAGCAGAAACGCGTTAAAGGGAGAAATGGCGGCGCCTGTATCCCGCAGTAAAACTGCCCGGATGTAAGTGACAAAAGCGGCTGGTCCTGCAGCGTCCACAAAGGAAACACCGTGATAACTGGGATTGGGCTGGGCAATGGGATTATACTTGCCGCTTGCTTTCCAGTCAAATTTGCCGGAGTCCACAATAACCCCTCCCAGAGAAGTACCATGTCCGCCGATAAATTTGGTCGCGGAGTGGACCACGATATCCGCGCCGTATTCGATGGGGCGGATCAAATATGGGGTGCCGAAGGTGTTGTCAATCACCAGGGGAAGTCCATGTTTGTGGGCAATGGCCCCGATGGCGGCAATGTCGGGGATATCGCTGTTGGGATTGCCAAGCGTTTCCAGATAAACCGCCTTGGTGTTGGGTTGAATAGCGGATTCTACTTCTTCCAGATTGTGGGCATCCACAAAGGTGGCGCTCACACCGTACTGGGGCAGCGTGTGGGCCAGCAGGTTGTAACTGCCCCCGTAGATGGTTTTCTGGGCCACAATGTGGTCCCCTTGCTGGGCCAGGGCTTCCAAAGTATAGGTGATGGCAGCGGCGCCGGATGCAACAGCTAAGGCTGCCACACCTCCCTCCAGGGCGGCGATTCTCTTTTCCAGAACCTCCTGCGTGGAGTTGGTCAGGCGGCCATAGATGTTGCCAGGTTCGGTCAGCTCAAAACGGGCGGCTGCGTGGGCGGAATTGTGGAACACATAAGAGGTGGTTTGATAGATAGGAACCGCTCTGGCGTCGGTTGCGGGATCAGCCTGTTCCTGGCCAACATGAAGCTGAAGCGTTTCAAATTTGTATTTGCTCATAATCGTTATCTCCTTTGATCTGTATGGGTTGTTTCAGCAATTGGAACGCAACGGTTTTCAAAAAACAAAAACCGGAAGCTTGTTCTAAGCTCCCGGACAAAATGACCTGCTTTATGCGGGAAGGTTCTTCCAGCACAGTTTTTTGGCAAGTGTGTGTCATGTGCACAACTTCACCCAGGCCATAGAGGTTGCCCGGGAGCTGCGCATTCGATCGCGAGAAATGGCAGTGACCTTACAAGTGCCAGAGCTGTTCATTTCTTTCGCCTCCATTCTCTTTGGTCTGCTCGTTTTTGTACAAGGAGCATTTTATCAACATTGACCTACTATGTCAATAGGTTTATATAACTTTCTATAGTTTCTCCGATTGATATGCCTATTCATCCTATGGTACAATAGGTCAAAAGAGGTGAAAGTAATGGTCTCCACAAAAGGCCGCTACGCATTGCGGGTGATGATTGATTTGGCGGAACACAAAGGGGAAGGCAATATCCCCTTAAAGGACATTGCCGCCCGGCAGGAGATTTCCAAGAAATACCTGGAAATTATTGTAAAAGAGCTTGTACGGGGGAAAATGGTAATCGGTCACGGCGGGCACGGAGGGGGTTATGTGCTGTGTCGTGAGCCAGAGGAGTACACCGTAGGGGAAATTTTGGAGTGGATGGAGGGGTCTCTTGCCACTGTCAACTGTCTGACCAAGGACGCGCCGCCCTGTAAGAGGGCCGGGAGTTGTAAAACGCTGCCCCTTTGGAAAGAGTATGATCAGATGGTCCACGATTTTTTCTATAGCAAACGTCTGTCGGATTTGTTGTGAGAAGATCTGCTGCGTGGGCTTCTGTGGAGAAGCGGTGGATTTCTTGACTTCTTCGATGTAAAGTGCTAATATAATCGGTAAATCGATATTGATATTTCTATAAGTAGATCAAAATAGTAGAAGGCGAAGGCGAAACAATATGGAAACCATGAAATACAGCGATACAGAATTTAGTGTGGATTTGGATCCCCAGCAGGTGGTGGCGGAGGTCCACGCTAACACGGTGGAGCTTCCCCAACGGACTGTGCGGGAGCACATCGAATATGCCTTGGATCATCCCATTGGTGCCGGTCCTATTGAGGAGGCTGTCCAGGCAGGGGACAAGGTATGTATCCTCATCTCCGATGTCACTCGCCGCTGGCAGCAGCCCAGCACCTATCTGCCCATTCTGGTGGAACGGCTCAACCGGGCGGGCATACCCGATGAGGATATCCTCATTCTCTGCGCGACCGGTACCCACCGGCGGCAGACGGAAGAGGAGCATATTTCCCTGGTGGGGGAAGACCTTTATCACCGTATCCGGTTTCTGGATCACCAGTGCGATGATAAGGAACACCTGACCTATATGGGGACCACCAGCCGAGGCACGCCTGTGTGGCTGAACAGTTACGCCATGGCCTGTGACAAAATCATTCTTACCGGCGGTGTCGTTTACCACTTCCTAGCAGGCTTTGGCGGTGGCCGGAAGTCTGTGGTTCCCGGTATTGCAGGTCGGGAAACCATCAACACCAACCACAACAACGCTCTGAATCATGGTTTGGGCAGCGGCTCTAATCCCCGGGTCTGCAACGGCAATATGGGGGAGGACAATCCTTTCCACAGCGACTTGATGGAGTGTGCCGCCTTTGCGAAACCCGCTTACCTGCTCAACGTCATTGTAGATGACAATTATCAGATCGTGGGTGCCTTTGCCGGAGACTGGCGAGAGGCCCACAAAGCAGCTGCTAAGGTTGTGGAACAGTTGGATGGAGTTTCCATTCCGCGCCGTGCTCCGCTGGTCATCGCCAGTGCAGGTGGCTTCCCCAAGGATATTAACCTGTATCAAACTTCTAAAACCCTCTCCAACGCTTTGGCAGCTGTGGCTCCCGGAGGTACCATGATCTTGCTGTCCCAGTGTCGGGAAGGTTTCGGTGATCCGGATTGTGAAGCCCAGATTTGTGCTTATGACACCATGGAGGAACGGGAGAAAGCTCTTCGGGCGGATTTTTCCATCGGTGGATTTGTAGGATTCCTCTTTGCCGAAACTTCGGAGAATTACCACCTGATTTTGGTCACGGACATTCCCAAGGAGCGTTTTGGGCGCACAAAGATTCAAGTGGCTCAGACGCTGGACGAGGCAATGGCCCTGGCAGCCCAATGGAACGGTGGCAGTCTCGACGGGGTGGAAACCGTTCTCATGCCTTACGGCGGCAGCACCTTCCCACTGCCTCAGGCATAATCTCGCTGTTGACTGAAAAACCGAACCTCGCACCGTTTAGTGCAAGGTTCGGTTTTTTATGTGTCCCCACAGGAAATGCAAAGCAAGCAAATCATCCGATTTGGGATTTGTCGAAAAGGTAACCTCCATTGGGCGGTGTGCTTCATAAGGTAGGCACTGAAGCTCAAAGCCACCTAAATGGATAGGAGAGAATCTGATCCAAGGCTTCTGCGCGTCAACTGCATGTAGTGCTGATACAAGACCCCGAACCGGTACATATAATTTTTCTTCCACGGCTTTTGTTTTCCGCAAAAGTGCAGGATGGATGTGTGTGCCATGACCCATTGTGTGTCATAGATCCCACCGCTCCGGAGCAGGTAATTGCTGTAATTGCGCGCATCGTAATTCCAGATTCCATCGTCTATCGGCAAAATCTGCTCGCTATATAGAGCGTTCATAATATCCTGATCGGGCAAAATCAACTCCCTGCGGTGCTGTTCCACATAGCGAAAAAGCGCTTGGGGATCGATTTGTTGACGACCGGCTTCCAAATCCATCAATAGGACACCGGAGTTGTAGTAAGCCCGGTTTGTCCCGAGCCGAAGTTGGTTGACGTTATTGGCCAGCTCTGTCTTGCCTGTATGGGCTGCGGCAGCAAAGAGATTGCCCTCTAATTTCGTTTCCCACAGAGGGCGGAGGGGATTGATAACCAATATGTCAGGATCCAAATAGAGGATACGTTTTGCCGGTTTCGGCAAAAGATATGGTGCCAGCAGACGGTAGTACATTTCCTTGGGGTATTGTTGGGTAACGGGAGCATCTTCAAACAAATCATCGTCCACGCGGACAGATAAAAAAGAGTATCCATATTTATCACATTGGCGTTGAATAGGCACAAGAGCATCTTCAGAGATGCCGCCATGGAGCAAGAAAATGGAAAAGGTGTCGTTGAGGTTGTTGAAAGACAGCGATGTGAGCAGTATCTGGAGCTGTGGCAGATAATTCTGGTCCAGCGTTGTTAAAAGGGAAATTGGTTCCACTTGCAGTCCTCCCACCATATGTATAATTTAATTAATAAAATAGAAATAGCCGTAACCGGTTATGAAGTATGGAAACGCTGTCGTTAGAAAAATAGATCGAGCAGAGTGGCGCAATGGCCTTTGCTGCGGAGTCATGTCCGCCTCCTGTGCCGCAAGATAGAATCAGCGCATCCACAGCATTTTCACCTCTAATTGTTTTTTCTCCTCTTTACTGGTCAGCAGTCTGAAGAGGACAACCATACAAATAAGCCCAAATCCTATCCAGATTTCCCTAAAATTGGAAATAAAGAAGATGTTTACCAGGGAACACAGATAGGCTGCAAGGGTGCGGTAATAAGTAGGGATAATCCGGATGACAACCGAAAAGAGTAAAAAATAGAGAGCCAATGTGGCCAACGGTTCCCAGATGGGAAGCAGACCTAACAGACATCCGAAAGTGACCGCAATACCTTTTCCGCCGCGAAAGTGGTGAAATACCGGAAAGGTATGGCCGATTACAGGAGCAGCCAATACAAGCGCATTGACGCAAGGTCCCTGGCTCGCGCCTGCCATAAAGAGGGAAACAGGAATGAATCCCTTGAGCAAATCACAGATCAGTGTTGCTGTGCCGCACCAAAACCCACCGTATTGATAAGCGTTGGCGGTGCCCGGATTGTTGTCAGGGCTGATTTCCATCAGGTTTTTGTTGTAAAACAATCGGGCAAAGATCTGGGCATACAGAATGCTCCCGGAAAGATACCCGAATACTATAAAAATTACATTACGCAAAATACGATCCCCCAAACTATCCAGATGAACGATTAAACCGCTGTAAAAATAGTTTTTTACAGACTTTCCAACGGACTCATCTGATCAACATGATACCATGACGCCATGGCTTTTCATTGGACAAAAAACCTCTCGCGTCGGACTTTTGCTCTCAGAAGAGTGTTTGTGCCATTTTGGGACAGGAAGCTTCATTTGCCAAATGGATTTTTGTAGGATGCTGTTGAAAAAACAAGTTTCTTCTGATATAATTGCAGGAATAGGGGAGTAGTCAGCACAAGTTGTGTGGTGATACCAACATACTGGATCCGTTCCTGGTATTATCTTAAATGACGAGACTTATCTGCTGGAGGCAGGTAAGTCTTTTTTCTTTATATACACGCATTTTCTTCGGGTTGCAAGTTATCTTCGCGAACCTGTTGCGTGGGATTACAATGTTTTTATTCTCTGTCGCTGGCACCAAAGATTTGCCATGTATTTGCCAGAGACAAATCAAAAGCAGAATTTGCGGGGGAATGATTCTGCTGGAGCATGTGGGAGTTTGTGAGAAGGGGGGATTTACGGTGGCAGATTCCAATATTACCAAGAAAGCATTGGCGTTCGCTCTCAAGGAACTGATGGAAGAGCTTCCCTTTGAGAAAATCAACATTGCAAGCATTTGCGAAAGATGCGGCATGAATCGCAAGAGCTTTTATTATCATTTCAAAGACAAATATGACCTGGTTAATTGGATTTTTGATACGGAATTTATTGCCCTGATGATGAACCGTCCGGAAGTTAAATGGGATTCTTTTGAAAGAATATGCGAGTACTTTTATAAAAACAGAAACTTTTACTGTAAGGTGTTGCGCGTTACAGGACAGAATTCCTTTTCGGAACATTTGCGTGAATTTGCGCGGCCCTTGTTTCGCGACAGGATCGAATTTATCCTGAAAGGACAGGAAATCCCGCAGATATGCCTTGATTTTCTGACAGATGGTTTTGTTTGCTCTATTGAGCGATGGCTGCTGGATAAGGACTGCATGCCGCCGGAAGAATTTGTGTCTGCCATGAAAATGGTGGTCCAAGGCGCGGCCACAGATGTGTATCAGGATATGAAAGAAGAAAAGTAAGCAGGGGGCAGACGGCATTTCGTCTGCCCTTTTGCAGTTTGTTCGCCACTATTTCCCTCATTCCTTTTTGGATTATACCATAACTTTTTGGGGGCACGATTTGGGAAAGGCTCGTTTTAAGATATGGGGAAGATCCTGCCGGAACAGATTGTATGCATCATTTGCTTCATAGGTACGCAGCGAAATGAGGTTGCCCTCGGTGTTAAAGCCTGCAGAGCAGGGCTCACTGGAAATAATGTTGTCAACATGATCGGAATCAAAGCCCAATTCCCAGATAATCGTTTGAAAGCATTGACCGTTTCTTGCCCGGTTTATGGCTTTCCACACCCGTTCCTGGGCTGATTTTGGGCAACCGTTTGCAGCGTAGAGACCCGTGAATACGGGATGCATCTGTTCCATCGTTTCAAAGAGCTGGCCATTTTCAATCTGTTCCACATCATGTTCGTCATAGCAGCTGCACACAGCGTACAGGAGTCTGGCTTCCCGAAGCCGACCACAGGCTTCATGGCAGCCCGGCTCCGTGTGGACGGCAATCATTAGATTTGTGCAGGCCGAAGCGCGCTCCAGAAAGATGGAGGTGACAGCGCTGGGATGACACAGCAGAATGAATGCACTGTCCTGGTGCTTCTCCACCAGAGAAAAGGCGAATTCCGGTTCCTCTTCGGCAGCCAATAACCAGGTATGGATTCCCATGGACTCTCCTTGGGTGATCACCGTTTCGTACCGTTCTTGCTGCTTGGGGTTCAGTTGCAGGGTCAGCATCCATGGAATATTATAGCCCTCGACTTCCTCTTTTTTTCTGATGACAGCCGCCCCCACAGTACAGCCGTTGTAGCCCAGATTCATTCCAAAGTTTAAAAGACGCTCCTCATCTACATGGTAAACCGTATCCTTGATCAGCGCATAATAGTGACTTCTGTCATCTTGCAGCATGGTCTGTGCTGCGGCGAAAAATGAATGCTGGAAACGTCCCTTTGAAAAGTGGAGTGCCAAGTCCACAAGGTTTCGGACACTGCGTTCCGGAGACTCCTTGATTTCCCTCAAGGTTTTTTTCAATACAGTTTCTATGATGATGCGGGAAGTATGATCCTCCATGAAGCGTCATCCCTTTCTTCGTCCAAACACAAAACGCGCAGGATATATCTTTAGGATAGTCAGGAAGTTTTTAGGAAACAAGGGACATTTGAGGGCTTGTGTCCCAAAATGTAACAGTAACAGGGGCGTGTCGCAATTTCCGACATGCCTCTTTCCTTGTCTAGTGACTTTTTGACAAGATCTCCCTATAATCGACATTAAAGAGTTTTGATAAGGGATTAAAGAAAGGCGGGACACAGTTATGAGTAAGTCCATAAAAGAAACCATGCAGGCATTTGCTATTAACAAAGCCTTGAACTATATTGAAGGAAATCCGGATGAAAATCTTCCAAAACTGATGGAGATGGTGGACAGATTCTCTCCCGATGGATGGTATGAGGGACAGCGAGCTGCCATTCGCAAGGTCATCCAGGAGAAGAATAACTGGTATCAGTTGATTCTCCGGATGTATAAACTGGATCCCGGTGTCCGTAAGGCGTTTTTCCAAAACTTCCTGTTTAACGCCAGCTTGAAGGGCAGTGCCATTCAAGAGGAAAATATGAAAAAGCATGGATGTAATATCCCCTGGGCAATTCTGCTGGACCCCACTTCTGCCTGTAACCTTCACTGCACGGGATGCTGGGCAGCAGAGTATGGCAATCGGCTGAATCTGTCCGTGGAAACCATTGATTCCATCATCCGTCAGGGCAAAGAACTGGGTACATACATGTACATCTATACAGGCGGAGAACCTCTGGTGCGAAAGAAGGACCTGATCAAGATCTGTGAAATGCATCCGGATTGCGAGTTCCTTTCCTTTACCAATGCCACCCTCATTGACGAGGATTTTTGCCAGGAAATGCTTCGAGTCAAGAACTTTGTGCCTGCTATTTCCCTGGAAGGCTTTGAAGAGGCCAACGATTCCCGCCGGGGCCAGGGCGTTTATCGGCAGGTGGAGGAGGCCATGAAGCTTCTGAAGGCTCACGCTTTGCCCTTCGGTATTTCCGCTTGCTACACAAGCCGCAACTATGCGGACATAACAAGTGAGAAATTTTTTGACTATATGATCGACAGCGGTGCGTTGTTTGTCTGGTTCTTCCACTACATGCCCGTTGGCAACGATGCAGCCACGGAGCTTCTGCCTACGCCGGAACAGCGTGAAACCGTTTACCACCGGATTCGTGAGTTCCGGAACAGCAAGGCCATTTTCTCAATGGATTTCCAGAACGATGCCGAATATGTAGGCGGTTGCATCGCGGGGGGCAGACGGTATCTGCACATTAACGCCAAGGGTGATGTGGAGCCCTGCGTGTTTATCCATTACTCCAACGCCAATATCCATGAAGTTTCCTTGCTGGACGCTTTGAAAAGTCCTCTGTTCATGGCGTACCATGACAATCAGCCCTTCAATGAAAATATGCTTCGGCCTTGTCCCATGTTGGAAAATCCCCAGCGACTGCGGACCATGGTGAAAGATACCGGAGCTGTCAACACGGATTATCAAAGCCCGGAAAGCGTAGATCATCTGTGTGACAAGACCACCCCTTATGCAGATACCTGGAAAGATACTGCGGAAAAGCTTTGGTCTGGTTGCACCGATTGCTCTGGGTGCTCCGGCTGCAGTAAGGAAGAATAAGCCGTTGGGGTCATGCCCGGGGCAAAGGTCTCCTGTACCATCTGGATCGGAAACCTCTCATTGGGTTTCCGTTTGCCGGGAAAAGAAACGACGCAGCCCCGCTGTACCTTGAGGACGGTTGGGTGTATTCTTCCGTGAGGGCGTTCAGTTACTGGGAGCCTAGCCCGAGCGCACTTCATTTCCATGGCACATCGTCTTGCCGAAAACTCCTGCCTTGCTGATTCAGAACCAGTGTGATACACTAATCAAAAATCTTTATGTTTTTGGAGCTTAGGGTTTCACAGCAGTATTCAGTACAAAGGCAGGGGATGGCATGGCTTTTTTGGAAAAACAATATGGTGTACAAGTGTGGGAATCAGACCACCTCATCGAAAACGCTTCTGGAATCTATATTTTATACGTTGCCGCCCAGCATTGCAGCGTTCAAATGGAGGGCAAGGGCATCCCTTTGACGGAATCAGAAGTATTTCTGATCAATTTCCGTAGCTCCGCGCGTGTGGAGATTCCCTCGGGCTGTCTGGTTGCCGCCATCTCTTTGAATTATCCTTGGCTGTGTCGACTGGCCGAACAGGAACAGCTTTTGTTCGTGCTGGAAGACCAAGATCCCACAGGACGGTGGTATCAGGAGTTAAAACGGCGGGTAGAGGGATTTCTCCTTGCCTGCGCAGAGGATGGTTTCGGTCAGGTGTTCCGCGAACGGGAGGCCTTTTACTCTCTCCTGTATCTGTTAATCCAACATTATCGGAAAGAGGAGACAGAACCATCGAAAGGGGATCGCAACCATCGACTGCTTCATATTCTCGCTTTGGAAAAAGACATTTCTTTGCAGGAGCTGGCAGCGCAAATCTATCTATCTCCCGCCGCCACATCCCGGCTGTTTCAAAAAGTCACCGGGGAACGTTTTTCTCAATATAAAAAGCGTGTCCGCTTGGAACAGGTGAAAGAGAACCTGGAAACAAGCCGAAAACCGATTACCGCTATCGCCATGGAGGCGGGCTTTACCTCCTCCACCGTGTTTAACCGGGATTTTAAAGAGGCGTTTGGCATGACACCTTCGCAATTCCGGAAAGGCCTCCAACAAAAAGAGGAGAAACCCAACTGTCAGCAGGGTCTGCCTCAAGTGCAGCAGCTGCTGGAAGAAAAACGCCGGACCCGTCAACAGGGAGACGTTCCCACCCAGCGGATTTGGGTCAACCAGCAGGAAGGTGCTGGCTGGGTCAAACCTAGAAACCGACTGCTGAACGTGGGCTCTGCCCATTTGCTCCAGGAAGCGGAAATGCAAAATCAGATTTCCTTTCTTGCTCAAAGACTGGATGTGGAATATCTGCGGATCTGGAGCCTTTTTTCCCCGCAGATGCTTCAGGGCACAGGGGATACCTTCAGCTTTTCCAAGCTTGACGCCATACTGGACTTCTGTGTGGATCACAAACTGAAGCTGGATTTGGACCTGGCTCAGCATCGGGATTTCTCATGGGCCAGCGAAAGTCAGGAGATATACAGCCACGATACCCAGCAAAGCATCAACTGGTTTGTCATCTTGGACACTTTTCTGCGGCATATCCGCCAGCGTTATACGGAAGAAGTGGTGAGCCAGTGGATCTTTGAATTTACCTTTTATCTCAACGATAAGCCCTTGTCCCGTCGGGAGGGTGAGACCGATGTGGAGGTGTGGAAAAAGGGATATACCTTGGTGAAGTCCATTCTTCCCACTGCTCGGGTGGCGGGGCCGGGGCTTCTATCCGGCAACCCGGAAGAGACAGAGCGGGTGATTGCCTCCTTCCTGGACTGTGGTTTTCCGCCGGATATCCTCACCACAACCCATTATCCCTATTCTTATCAAGGCGACTTGCAAGAGGAATCTATCTTTCAGAAGAAATTGCAAAAAGTAGATGACCGGGATTTTTTAGAGGGACAGATCGGGTTTGTGAGACGGTTGCTGCAAAAACATAAGTTTTCCGGAGAGTTTTGGGTGACGGACTGGGGGATCAGCCTGGCCAACCGAAATTTTATCCAGGACAGTTGTTACCGTGGGGCAGCCATTTTGGATCATGTGATTCGCTCCCAAGAAAAGGCGGATGTGATCGGTCTGTTCTGTGCTTCCGATCTTTTAAGCGCCTATGGAGATTCCAGCAATGTACTTTCCGGCAGCGCAGGCCTTCTCTCCCAGACCGGCATACGAAAACCGGCCTATTACGCTTATCGGTTTTTAAGATTTCTGGGCCGTTACAGGCTGTGCCAGACAGATCATTGTCTCGTTACCGGAGAAGGGCCCGGAGAGTTGCGGATCCTCTGCTACAATAACAAGGCGTTGGGGCCAAAATACTACCTTTTCGAGGAAAATTCCCACTGGCCGGAGAGTTTGAATGGACTGTTTGTGGACCTGGATCCCTTATCCATAGAGCTGCTCCTGACTGGGTTGCCGGTGGAACACGATCCTTTTCTTATCCGCCAGAGAATCCTTAACGAAAAACAAGGGGGTCCTCTGGCAAAGTGGATCCACCTGGGATGTATCTCCAACCTTTCTCGAGATGACCTGGAGTTTCTGGAGCGCACATCGGTTCCGGAAGTTTCTCTGGAAAAGCGGGAAGCCCCCGGCGGAGAACTGCTGCTTCAGTTCACCATGGAGCCCAACGAGATACGGTACATTTCCATCTCCTGATTCTCTCAAAATGTTCATTGAAAATGGCCTCGCGGATGACCGCGGGGCTGCTTTTTTGCCAAGTACACATATAACATATGTATAAAAATTGCAACAAGTGAACTTTGATCGAATAAAACGCAAAAAACGGGCAGGATCTTTTAAGAAACAAAGAAGCATTTGCCTCAGAAAAAGCCTATAATTGATTTTCAGTAAACTAAAATTTAGTAGAAAATCACAAATATGCTTTTGCTAAAGGAGGACCTGTCCATGAAGAAGCTGAAAGTCGGTATCATCGGCTGCGGCGGCATTGCCAATTCCAAACATCTGCCTGCCCTCACGTCCCAAAAGGACAAGTGTGAGATTGTGGCCTTTTGCGACATCATCCGGGAGCGTGCGGAGAAAGCCGCCGCCCAGTACGGTGTGGAAGGCGCCCAGGTGTGCGAAGACTACCATGAACTGCTGGCCAATCCGGAAATCGATGTGGTCCATGTGCTGACTCCCAACGTGGCCCATTGCCCCATCACTGTGGCGGCCTTTGAGGCGGGTAAACATGTAATGTGTGAGAAGCCCATGGCAGCCACCACTGCCGACGCCCAGCTGATGATGGACGCCTGGAAGAAATCCGGAAAGAAGTTCACTATCGGCTATCAGAACCGATTCCGCAAAGACACCCAGACTCTGTTCAAAGCTTGCCGCAGCGGTGACCTGGGAGACATCTATTTTGCCAAGGCTCACGCAATCCGCCGGCGGGCGGTGCCTACCTGGGGTGTGTTTCCGGACAAATCCAAGCAGGGAGGCGGTCCCTTGATCGACATCGGCACCCACGCGTTGGATATCACCCTGTGGATGATGGACAACTATGAGGTGGCGAGTGTTACCGGCTCCGTATTTGAGAAGCTGGGTCATATGAAGGAAGCCACCATCGGCAATATGTTTGGCCCATGGGATCCGGACAAATACGAAGTAGAGGATTCCGCCTTTGGATTTATCAAGATGAAGAATGGCGCCACCATTTTCCTGGAGAGCGCCTGGGCCATCAACCTGCGGGAATCCAGGGAGGCCAGCTGCACCCTGTGCGGCACGAAGGCAGGGGCAGAGATCATCGGCGGTATGAGCAAAGCCCAAGGGGAGTACGACCTGATCTTCAACAAGACCGATTACGGTCAGCTCACCGAGGAAACGCTTTCTCCCGGCGGAACCATTGCCTTCTTTGAGGGCAGCTCAGACAAACCGGAAGAAGTGGAGTGCAAACAGTGGCTGGAGGCCATTCTCAACGATACCCAGCCTCTGGTAAAACCTGAGCAGGCCTTTACCGTCACCAAGATCCTGGACAATATCTATAAGTCCGCTGCCCAGGGCAGAGAGATCCAATTCGAATGATCCCAAAGGAGGAACCAAAGTGTACCGCAACGAGAAAAAGGGTCCCAAGCGGGGCGTAGCCTTGTACAGTTACTCCGCCGAGTTCGGGTTTGAGAAGACCTTGGAGGATTGCTTTGAGGACGTCCACGACATGGGGGCTCATGGCATTGAGATCCTGGCCAACATCCACATTGAAAATTATCCCTACCCCACCCAGGCCTGGGTGGACAAGTGGTTTGGGCTGCTGGACAAATATGAGCTGGAGCCGGTGGAATACGGCCACTGGGTGGACTCCCATGTGCTCCAGTATCGGGATTTGACCACGGAGGAATCGGTTGAGTTTTTGTGCCGTGACATGCGGTTGGCCCATCGTTTGGGATTCCGGATCATGCGCACCAAGATGCCTGTGATCAATGAGCTGCTGGAGCCGGTGGAAAACTGGCGGGACATCATCCGAGGCGCTCTTCCCCTGGCAGAGGAGCTGGACTTGATCCTGTGTCCGGAGATCCATATACCCTCCAATTTAAAGGGAAAGATGGTACAGGAGTATGTGGGGTTTATTCAGGAGACCGGTACAAAGCATTTTGCCCTGAATATCGATTTCAGCGTGTTCCGCACGAAGTTTGAGGAGGGCGAATGGCGGGATCCTGCGTTCACGCCCAATGAACCGGAGGATATCATCCCTCTGCTTCCTTATGTGGCCTGCTGCCATGCCAAGTATTTCCATGTGGACGAAAACTTCCAGGAAACTCATGTGCCCTATGAGAAAATTCTCACCATCCTGAAGGACCATGGCTGGGATTGGTATCTCCTCAGTGAGTATGAGGGAGCCGATAAATACGATCCTGGCTACGAGGTAGGGCAGATGCTTCGCCGTCACCACATCCTGATGAAAAACATCCTGGGCGATTGAGGAGGGAAAACAGTATGGAAAAACAGGTAATCCAGTCCGTGGGATTTCGCAATCTCTATGTGGATGAAAATGCAGTGGGATTTCAGCTGAAGATTCGATTGCCCTACTACCGGGGCGTATTTTTGAGTCAGATCAAAGCCGGGAACCTTGTTGTGGACGGAGAGGTGTTTGCCCCAGATCAGGTGCTCTGGCAAATCGGTGGCGAGAGGTACACCGTACAGGAAATGAAGGTGGATTGGAAAACCCATTGGCATCCCCTGGAGCCGGCTACTCTGCTGGTGAAAAAAGAGGGAGGACTTGCCCAAGGGTTTCACGATATCCAATATGGGTTCTGCGTCACCCATTCCTATATGCCGCCGTTTCTGGAGTCCACTGCCGACCCCAATCAACCGGAGATGGTCTACATGCCGGAAATGGGCCACAACCTCCATCAAAGGCGTCTTCTAATCGTGTAACAAGGGAAGGAAAGACGCTGCACAGAGGGCTTTTCTGTTTGATACCAAGGGGCTTATCAGAAAAAAGGGACGAAGGTTGCGGTTCTGTTTGAAGAACCCTCTTGTACTTTTTTAAAAATAGGCGTATACTTAAAGCAAAATAAATACAGGGGAGCTTGTTCTGGCAGGCTGAGAGGAAGTAATCCAACTTCGACCCTTTACCTGATGCGGATAATGCCGCCGTAGGAAGTCATACGCAAAGATTTTTTACAGGAGGCAAAAGCTTGTCTCCTGTTTTTTTGTTTTAGTTTGGAAAGGGGGAAAACGAAATCCACCCGTGTGGCGGACTGAGGGGGAGCGCCCTGAGTCTTGTAGCTCAGCGATGGGAAGCCGTGTTCCGGCGTGAGAGGATGCCAGTAAGCATCGACCGAACTTCCATGCCGTTGTCTAAAAGATAACGATTTTTGCGATGGAAGTGTGGCTGTATGCAGCCGATTCACGCAAAGAAAAAAAGGAACAAGGAGTCAGAAATATGTTTGATAGAATACTTGAAAATGTGCGAAAGAGCAGTCCGTTGATTCACAACATCACCAATTATGTGACGGTAAACGACTGTGCGAACATCGTGCTCGCCTGTGGTGCTTCTCCGATCATGGCAGACGACAAGGAAGAGGTTGCCGACATCACGTCCATTTGTGGGGGACTCAACCTCAATATTGGTACCCTGAACAGCCGCACCATTGCTTCCATGCTGATTGCGGGCAAACGGGCCAATGAGTTGAATCATCCGGTTTTGTTGGATCCCGTGGGAGCTGGAGCATCTAAACTGAGAATGGATACTGCCCTGGCTCTTCTCAAGGAAGTGAAGTTTACCGTCATTCGAGGCAATATTTCCGAGATCAAGACCATTGCATCCGGAAGCGGCACTACAAAAGGTGTAGACGCCGACGTGGCAGATCAGGTGACAGAGGAAAACCTGGATCAAGCCATTTCGTTTGCCAAGGCCTTTGCCCGGAAGACAGGAGCGGTAATTGCCATTACCGGTGCTATCGATATTGTGGCGGACGGGGAAAAGGCCTACTGCATCCGAAACGGCCATCCCATGATGGCATCTGTCACGGGAACAGGCTGCCAGCTTTCCGCCATGGCCACAGCTTTTGTGACAGCTAACCCCCAATGTCCTTTGGAGGCGACCGCTGCGGCAGTTGCCACAATGGGGTATGCCGGAGAGGTGGCTTTTGGGAGACTGTCCCCCATGGACGGAAACGCAACTTACCGAAATTACATCATTGATGCGGTTTACAATATGACGCCAGAAATGCTGGAGAAAGGTGCGAACTATGAAGTGCGATAAGAATACCATGCTGCTTTACGCGGTTACTGACCGGGCGTGGACCGGCAAGCAAAGTTTGTATGAACAGGTAGAATGCGCTTTAAAGGGCGGTGTAACCTGTGTGCAGCTTCGTGAGAAGGAAATGGGCCAGGAAGAGTTTTTGGAAGAAGCCAAAGAAATCTCTGCTCTGTGCAAGCAGTATGGAGTTCCCCTCTTTATCAATGACAATGTAGAAGTTGCCATTCAATGTCAGGCAGACGGGATCCATGTAGGTCAAGAGGATATGGCAGCGGCCCAGGTGCGCAAAAAGGTGGGGGACGGCATGATGATCGGCGTATCCGTCCACTCTGTTCAGGAAGCGCTGGACGCAGTTCAAAACGGCGCGGATTGTCTTGGAGTAGGCGCTATGTTCTCCACTTCCACAAAAAAGGACGCAGAGGTTCTGCCAAAAGAAGTTCTCCGGGAAATTTGTGCCGCGGTGGATATTCCTGTGGTTGCCATCGGCGGCATTGGAAAATCCAATCTTCTGGAGCTTGCAGGTACAGGAGTTGACGGTGTAGCACTGGTCAGCGCCATTTTTTCGGCGGAGGATATTGAAGGGGAGTGCCGCTTGCTGCGGAAGTTATCCGAGCAAATGGTAAATGCTTGAGAAGATTTTTACCGCCTTTTAGGAAATATCCTTTGACAGAGCAAGCCAACAGGTTGAAGCGGCACATTGGGGGCACCACCTTATGCCGCTCTATAAAAGAATGCTGAAGCAGGGAAGGAGTACGAAACCATGAAATTAAAAACAGCATTGACCATTGCGGGAAGCGATTGCAGTGGAGGCGCCGGAATCCAAGCTGACCTGAAAACCATGACGATGAACGGTGTTTACGCCATGAGCGTCATAACGGCGCTAACGGCGCAGAATACCACAGGTGTGAGGGCCATTCAGGAGTCTACGCCTGAATTTTTGCGCCAGCAAATTGACGCGGTATTCCAGGACATTTATCCCGATGCCGTAAAAATCGGCATGGTATCTTCTCGAGAATTGATAGATGTGATTGCAGAAAGACTGAAGCATTACAAAGCAAAGAACGTGGTGGTTGATCCGGTAATGGTGGCGACTTCCGGTTCTGCGCTGATGAAGACGGATGCGGTGCAATCTCTGATCGAAGAGCTGTTGCCCATCGCGACGGTGATTACGCCCAATATTCCCGAAGGAGAAGTTCTGTCTGGCTTGTCCATTGAAACGACAGAAGATATTATTGCGGCGGCCAAGCAAATAGGAGACACCTATCACTGCTCTGTCCTGCTCAAAGGGGGCCACAGCATCAACGATGCCAATGACCTGCTTTACGCCAACGGAGAACTGGTGTGGTTTAAGGGAAAACGCATCCATAACCCCAATACCCACGGTACAGGCTGTACGTTGTCCAGTGCAATCGCCGCAAACCTTGCCAAGGGATTTTCTCTTGCTCAGTCTGTACAAAGGGCAAAACAGTATATTTCCGGAGCATTGGCGGCAATGCTGGACCTGGGCAAAGGTTCAGGGCCCATGAATCATGCATTTGATCTGGGGGGCGAATACGCAAAGGAGGCCGCGGAATGAGCACAGCAGCAAAGCTGCTCCATGCAACGGATGGCATTTGGAAAGCGTACAACCAGCATCCCTTTGTTTTGGGCATTCAAAACGGCACCTTGGACAGAGATAAATTCCGCTATTACATGATCCAGGACTATCTGTATTTAGAGGACTACGCGAAAACCTTTGCGGTAGGCGTCGCAAAAGCCAAGAGCCTTTCCCTAGCAAATCTGTTTGCCAAGTACATTGCTGTTATGAATGGGGAATTGAATGTTCACCAGGGATATCTGGCAAAATTGGGTGTGTCGCAGGAAGAAATAGATTCCACTCCCCGTTCTCTCGATAGCCTTTCCTACACTTCCTACATGCTCCGTGTGGCCTATGAAGAAGGGGAAGCGGAAATTCTTGCTGCCATTCTCTCCTGTGCGTACAGCTATGAGGTCATCGCCGAAAATATGGTAAAAAATAACCCTGCATCTTTGGAGGACCCTTTTTACGGCGATTGGATCAAGGGGTATATTTCCGATGATTATAGGGAAGAAAATAAGATCCTTCTGAAAGAACTTGACCATATAACGGAAAATTGCAGCGAAAAGCAGATAGAACATCTCGTCCATATTTTTACCGTTTGTTCTCGCTATGAGCTGGCATTCTGGGAAATGTCCTGGACAATGAGCAACTAACGAGGCCCCGGGTTCTTTTGGAAAGAGGATATCCCTAAAGGTCTTTTTCCATTTCCCAGGGGAACGTCCCTCTCGCGACAGTTTCCCTCTGCCTGTTTTTGGGCAAGATGGAAAAGAGTATTTTGAAGATACTGACATGCTCCCTCTGTGAGAGACAGTGAAACAGACCACTGTCAATCATAGGGGGAGCATGTTGGTTTACGGAGATGACGGTGCTTTTTGCAGGGCCGGTTTGCTTTTCTGACCCAAGGTTCCGTTTTCCCTCTTTTTAAATCCGGCAGAACTCCGGCTTCGTTATAGGGCCTCAGGTTCTAATCAGATGATCACAGTAACAACCGGAAGACCTCTTTTCCTGTGCAGAAGAAGGTCCTCTAGATTTTATTTTGCTTTTGTATCTTTGCCAGTAGTTGGTGCTGATTCATGGGTGGAAGACAGGACCGATTTTGGCACACATAGAAAGTGGTTTCATGGTTAATCAGCTGATAATCGCCTACCGGACCATCCAGGACCTTGACGATGGCATCAGAAGGCACCACACATGGAAGGTAGTGAAAATCATCTCCCTTCGGAACCACGGTGACGGAAAGCGGAGGTTCCATATTATCCGACAGTGCCATTAAAAACCCCGAAAATCCAGCGGGATACTGTTGCGCTTTGCCTGTCATATAGGCAAGCTGCTTCTTCAGAATCTCCTCCTTGCTGTGCTCCGGGAGCAGTTCATGGATGCGTACAAGAACATATGCCATGAGGGAATTCCCGCTGGGGATTGCTCCGTCATAGCATTCCTTGGGACGGAATAGAAGTTTTTCGTTCTCTGTGCCGCTGAGATAAAAGCCACCCTGCTCCCAATCGTAATACTGGAGGACAGTTTCCTGGATCAATTCTGTGGCGCGGTTCAAAAACGTGGGATCCAGTGTGGCGTCATACAGAGAAAGGAGTGCAAAAAGATAGCTAGCGTAATCATCTAGGAAGCCGTGTTCGCCCACCCGGCCCTTTCGAATGCTTACATAAAGCGTATTTTGATTGCACAAGTTGTTTTCGATGAAATCTTGCGTCCGTTTTGCAGCTTCCAGATAACTGGAATCCCGGCTGCACCGATACAGTCTGCACAGTGCCGCAATCATGAGAGCATTCCACGCTGTCAAAATCTTGTCATCCGTGTGCAGGTGGGTGCGTCTGCGCCTGTACTCTCGCAACGCCGGAAGGAGGGAATCAAAACGGGGGTCTGTCAGATCCTTGGCGTGAAGAAGGTTGGGGATGCTCTTGCCCTCAAAGTTTCCGGATTTGGTAATGCCAAACCCTTCACAAAAAGCTGTGCCGTGGGATGGCCCCAGAACCTCCATAATTTCCTCCGGGGTAAATCCATAGTATTTTCCCTCCTCGCCATCGCTGTCCGCATCTTGGGCACTGTAAAAGCCTCCGTTGGGAGAGGACATTTCGTGGAAGAGATAGGAGGCTGTCTGTTTTGCAACTTTCAAATAAAAGGACCGTCCCGTCATTTCATAGGCTTTGCAGTAGGCGAGGATCAGCAGGGCGTTGTCGTAGAGCATCTTTTCAAAGTGGGGAATGAGATAATAGGGGTCTGTGGAATACCGGCAAAATCCGTATCCGATGTGATCGAACAAACCCCCGGCATACATCCTTTGGAGAGTCACTTCCGCCATATGCAAGGCTTGCTTGTCGCCGTGTTTTTCGTATTCCTGCATCAGGAACAGCAGATTGTGGGGGGAGGGAAATTTGGGCGCTCCTCCAAAACCTCCAAAGGACGCGTCAAAGTTTTGCCGAAACCATCGCAGGGCGGTGTCCAGGATGGTTTCATCTGCTTGTGACCGGAAGACAGGATCCCGATTTACTGCCTTTGTAATTTCTTCGGCGGAGGAAAGAAGCTTGTCCCGTTCCGTCGTCCATTTCTGGTGAAGGAGGAGCAGCAGTTCTTTGAAGCCCACTGTCCCATACCGAGACGTTTTGGGGAAATAGGTTCCCGCAAAGAACGGTTTTTGCTCCGGGGTCATGAAAATACTGGTGGGCCATCCGCCGCTGCCTGTATAAGCCTGACATACCGCCATATAAATGCTGTCAATGTCCGGGCGCTCTTCCTTATCTACTTTTATAGACACATAGTATCTGTTCAGAAGATCGGCAATTTCGGGGTCCTCAAAGCTTTCATGGGCCATCACATGGCACCAGTGGCAAGTGCTGTAACCGATGCTCAAGAAGATGGGCTTGTCCTCGTTCCTAGCTTTGGAAAAAGCCTCCTCGCCCCAGGGGTACCAGTCCACCGGATGATCCGCGTGCTGGAGCAGGTAGGGGCTTGTCTGGTTTTTCAGATGGTTGCTCATAGGCTCACCTCAGTTTTTCAAATTGCCCGTTGCAGGGTTGTCGATCAACTTTCCGCCCTCGGTGAATCGGGAGCCGTGACAGGGGCAATCCCAGGAGTGTTCCGCAGGATTCCATTTCAATGCACACCCAAGATGGGGACAGCGTTTGGTGGTAGGCGTCAACAGACTGACCACAGCTTCCCAACCATTGACAGCCAATTGAGGATGGAGAATGGAGCGAGAAGGGGAGAAGACCTCCACATAGGGATTTTTCTTTTCCTGCACTAGATCGCTGAGAATGTTAGAAGCTGCCATGGAGGTGGTCATCCCCCACTTGTTGAAACCGGTGGCCACATATAAATTTGTCGTAGAGGCGGAATAGGGTCCAATATAGGGGACGCTGTCCAGGCTCATACAGTCCTGTGCGGCCCAGCGGTATTCTTCCTCCCCTTGGGGATAATACTGCTGGGCAAAGTCTAGCAGTTCCTGCCAACCGCCGCCCTTTTTTCCGGTTCGATGATCTCCACCCCCTACAAGCAGCAAATGGTCGTAGGTTCGGAAGGACATGCCTTTTTGCGCTTCATCCACATAGATGCCGTCCACATCTGGGGCGTTTTTCAAGGCAATCACATAGGAGCGGTGCTGGTACAGCTTGAGAAAATAACTGCCGTGCTTGTTGAGAAAGGGAAAGTGGGTGGTCACAATGATCTTCTTGGCACGGATTCTGCCTCGATTCGTCACAGCCGTAGTGCCCATCAGTTCCCGCACCCGGGTGTGCTCATAGATGTGCAGGCCCTTGGCAATGCTGGAAACGAATTTCAGTGGATGAAACTGCGCCTGATGGGGAAATTTGACCGCGCCGGCAACGGAAAAAGGAAGGGGGAGCGTATCTGCAAATTCCGCTGGAAATCCCAGCTGCTCCAAAGCATTCAATTCCTTCTCAATTTTGCGGGGGTCGTTGAGAGTATAGGTGTAGGCAGGCTTCTCCTCAAAGTCACAGTCGATTCCCCGGCACAAGTTACGATATTGTTGAAGGGCCTCCTGGTTGGCTGTAAGATATAGTTTTGCTTGCTGGATTCCGAACTTGGAAATCAGCTTGTGGTAAATCAGCCCGTGTTGGCTGGTAATTTTAGCGGTGGTGTTCTTGGTGATGCCGCTGCATATGGTTTCCGCTTCTGTCAGCACATAGGGCACTCCGGCGCGGTGAAGCTGGTAGGCACACAAAACTCCAACCATGCCGCCACCGATAATCAACACATCGGTGGTCATGTCTCCCTCCTGAACAGAAAATTCCAACGGTTTCCAAGATTGCTCCCATAATGATTCCATATACTCCTCCTCGATGATGGTTTTTGTAACAGTGTGGTCCAGACAGAGAAATCCGCAGGGTGGAGATGCTGAATACGAGGTTGGCCCATTTCCTGTTTTCCCCCGGTCTGAGAGGAAGAAAATGCGGATGCGCCGTTGGAATCAACTTGAACCACAAAGATTCGGTACGAATTCATAGACTGCATGGTCGCTTTGCAGGTGAAATACAGGCTTTCCTCTCTCCCAAAGTCTTGCCCGCAGCTTAGCATTACAGCTTTCCCGGATGGTGCTGGACATTTTCCCTCCCTGAGGCGCACGGAGAGGGTGACCTCCATGGGAGGGAACCATGTCCAATTCCAGACGCAGATTGCCTTGGGACAAACAGATATGGTTGGCGCTCAATGACCGGAGTCTAACGCCTCTGTACGTTGCCAAACGATACTCCTTGCCCTGATAGAGAATGGCGCAAATGCATCCCTGAAAGGAAAATCCGCAAAAGGGAATATGGGCGATGGAGATCATGATAGAACAAAATACTGGGAAATCGTTGCACTGCATCCACAGGTAAGAGCTGGGGAAGGAGGTTCCGCTGTCTTTTTCAACATAGCCCCGACCACCGTCGAAGTTGTGCAGACGCCCGTCTATTGTGAGATTGCCCTGGAGGTCATGGGCCATGCTGAGTACACCGTGCCGACACTCCATAGGGAAAAAACGAAATGGCCCCATGATGTCGGAACGGAGAGGTGCAAATGGTCCGTAGATAATTTCGCCGTGGATACCGGGCAACTCAATATGACACCCCTGCTTTGAGAACCGACACCGGTCAGCTTGTATCCCATCTTCTCTGACGGTCATCTGGCTAACTTCAAATTGTCGGGCGCCTTCTTGTGAAATCAATTGAATAAAAGCACCGCTCTCGGCCTGACCAGGGATGAATGCTACCATGTCATCTTCTTTCTGGTGTTTGAAATACCAACCCTCAAATCCACCCTGTCTGGATATTTTCACGCCCAAGCCCTCCTTTTTAAGGATAGACTTAGTATGCCCGAACAGATGAAATCTAAGACAAAGTTTAAGAGAGTTTAGTAGCATGCCCGGCCGAATGGGAACGGGACTGGGCAGGCGGTTTCTGAAATCGATTCGAGGGATTTCCTGTTAGCAGAAAGTTGCTATTTTATCGTTTTAGGTATATAATGCGACGTGGATTTGAAAAACATCGGCAAGGCAGGGAATGCTATGGAAGAGAAGAAATATCTGGTTTGTGAAAAGAGAAGTGTGTTCGCGCTGTTGACCTTCAGTGCAGGGATGATGGGTGCCTATACCTTCAATCTCCGGGGCGGGGTATTTTGTAACGCGCACACCGCCAATATTGTCTTGATGGCAATTGCTTTCGGCAAGGGAGATTGGCTGGGAGGAGGATATTATCTGATTCCCATCACCGCTTATTTGGCCGGAGCTTTTTTATCTGAAATTCTTCCTTCTCCCATGCGGCGGTTCGGATTTCTCCGATGGGATACTTATCTGGTAGCTTTTGAAGTGATTTCTCTGTTTATCATTGGTTTTATTCCCCTCAGTTGGCCCAATCACCTGGTGCAGGTGCTGGTGAATTTTATTGCTTCCATGCAGTATAATACCTTCCGCCAAGCGGAGGGAATTCCCATGGCCACCACGTTTTGTACCAACCAATTGCGTCAGGTGGGGATCTCTTTTGCCAAGGCCATTCGGAAGAAAGATCGGCAGGCCCGGGACCGGGCGCTGTTTTTTCTGGGCATGCTGGGGTGCTTCTTTTCCGGAGGGGTTCTCTCCACGGTGGTGGGGCATGCACTGTATGCCAAAGCTATCTGGCTGAACCTGATTCCCTTAGGGATTGTCTTGGTGCGTTTGGTCCATGCGGACCTGACCGATGAAAAGGATTTGCTGTTTCGCAAACCCTCTGGTCACTGATTGATCAAGGAAAAGAAAAGGAAGATGGGGACGGCTTCAAAGGGAAGCCGTCCCCTTTTGTAGGTGTACTGGCACGACGGAGGAAACTGCTCCATATATATGAAACACATTTTAGAAGGGAAGTGGTCCTCTATGTTCACACAGCTCATGGAACTGTTCTCCCACGTTCTGTTTTTATTTCTCCATGTTACCGGCGGGGGAACCTTTCCCAAAGCCCTTTCCGCCGCCGAGGAAAAACTCTGTCTGGAAGAAATGGCCCAAGGGAGTGAAGCCGCCAGACAGAAACTTGTGGAACACAATTTGCGTCTTGTGGCGCACATAATAAAAAAGGCTGAAAGCGAAGGGAACCCTCGTTTCGCTGGTAATAAACCTCCCAAGGGTTCCCAAATTTTAAGTGGATCTCCAGTTCCAGCACCTGTTTGGTGCTGTTTTTTTTGACCAAAATGTGATCTAGGATCGAGGTGACCAGGGCAGAGGAGATACCGTCTTCATGGGAGAGAACCCGTGTCAGGGAGAGCCGCATTTTCTCCAGCTGTTCCGGGGTCATTCTACTTTTTTCCTCTTCCTTTTTCAGTGTCTCCAGCTGCTTTTCCAGGTCCTGGATTTGCCGGTTGAAGGCATCGTTGCGCAGTTTGAATTCTTCGTGGGGAAGAGTGCCGTCAATGCTCATTTCCAGGATCCGGTCCTTTTTCCCCTGAATGGAAGTGATTTCCCCTTCAATCCGGGAGGCGTCCCGCTGATAGTTCCGCGTATGGGGGACCGCTTGAATCACCTGAATCACTTGATCCACGACAGCCTCTTTGGAGAGGATCAGCTGGTCAAAAATACTTGCCAGGATTTGGTCCAGCTCTGTGGAACGGATCAAGGGGGAAGAACAACCGGCTCTGCCGCGTTTGTGGTAGACTTGGCACTGCCAGATTTCCTTTTTGTCCCGGGATCCCCGAGATGTTGCCCGGTGGTAGGTGGCGTTGTGGACCTCGCAGAAGATTTTGCTGCTGTAGGGATAGCGGTGATGGTAATCGGCTCCGTGCTGGTGGGACATGCACTGCTTGCTCCGAAGCTTGTAAAGGGCGTTGGCCCGGTCCCATAGTTCCTCGGAGACGATGGCTGGGATGGAAGGATCCGGGTAGGTGATCCACTCGCTTTCGTCCAGGACTATCTTCCGTTTGCTGCGGTAATCCACCGTCTGGGTTTTTCCGGCGCAGAACCAGCCCTTGTATTTGGGATTTTCCAAAATGTGTCGGATGGTGGCAACATTGAAGGCGTTGCCCATCCGGCTGGTATACCCTTCGTCGTAAAGTTGTTGGGAGATGCGCCGGATGCCCATTTTCTGGTTGGCGTACAGGTCGAAAATCCGGCGAACCACGGCGGCCTCCGCCTCGTTGATGGTGAGGACGCAGTCTTTTTTATTGTATCCCCACAGCTTGTCGTTTCCCAATACATGGCCGTTTTTGATGGCTTGCCGGAATCCGAATTTCAGCCGTTCCGAAAGCTTCCTCACCTCATCCTGGGCCACTCCGGCCATGACCACCAACCGGAATTCGCTGTCTCCGTCCAGGGTGTTGATGTTGTCGTTTTGGAACAGGACCCCCACGTCGTGTTCCAGCAGCTCCTGGGTGTACTGGATGCTGTCCAAAGTGGATCTGGAAAAACGGGAGATTTCCTTGGTGATAATGAAATCGAAGAGGCCCTTCTTGGCGTCTTCGATCATCCGGAGAAAACTGTCTCGTTTTTTTGTACTGGTGCCGCTGATGCCTTCGTCAATGTACCCCGGAACATAGGTCCAGTTGGGTTTTGATTGGATCAGCTCGGTGTAGTATTGAACCTGATTTTCCAGGCTGTTGAGCTGTTCATCCTTTTCCGTAGAGACACGAGCGTAAAAGGTCACCCGGAGAGGCAGGTCAAAAATGGTTTTTCCATTGCGCAATTCGTTGCGGATTTTAAGCACGTTCATTCCACTAGTTACCTCCTTCGAATGGTTACCTCCTTTGTGGAGTTCTCAGGATACCGGAAAAACGGAGGGAAATCTCCATGAGAATCTATCCAATCTGCTGCCTGAGAGCAGATGGCGGTTGAAATGAGTCCTTGGGAGCAAAGGTGCTCCAGTAGGACACGGATCAAGTCTTTTTGTGCGTTTTCCAAACGTATCACCCCTGTGCATTGGTATGAAAGTGAGAAAATAAAAATGTCGTTTGGAATCTTGTCCTATTTGCACCCAAGAGGGACCCTTCTTCGGAATGAGTGGAATCCCCATTGGAAAAAAGATTTCCTGGCGATTGTTGCTTCTGGAATAACCCTTCTGCTGGCCTCTAAAATTCCCGTTAACCGGTGGCCGAACCCTGCACGTTTCCGAAGACGCCATAATATATAATATAATAGTATACAAAAAACACCGCCTTCATCGGATGAAAAGGCGGTGTTTCCTTAGCTCAGGATCATTGGGCTTGGGAAGCAAATTGATATTTTTTGGAAGGCAGGAAATGTTTACGCGGCCGGGGAATGTTGATCTGTTTGTTTTCCCAGGAAATGCCCAAGGGCGTAGATCCCCAAGACAATGCCCGTACCCACCAGGAAACCGGAAAAGTCCAGCCACACATCCTGCAGCTGAGACCCCCGATGGGAAAAGATTTGAATGGTTTCGTCGATGGATGCTGCCAAAAATCCGCCGGAAAGCAAATGAACTACCGGGTGGAGAGAAACTTTTTGGAAGACGATGAGCAATCCACACCCCAGTCCCCCCAGACAGGCGAACTCGGAAAAATGGGCCAGTTTGCGGACGATATGTTCCAGTTGTTCCACATTGGAGAAAAGCTGTTGGATAAAGGCCGGGAGAACATCCAGCACATTCATACTCATGTTGTGAGAGCTGTCCTTGCTGGCCAAGGAGTTGCCCCAGATGAAGCAAAGATTGCACAGCAGCAGAAACAGCAGGATCCCCGCCGCAATTTTTCGGGATCGGGTCATGGACAAAGCCTCCTAAAGGGGATATGATGTAGAATTATACCACATCCTTCCAGAGAAGGTGAGTGTCATATTAAAATATTCAGAAAAAATTAAAATTCGCCCATTGGAAAGAAAGAGGACAGGGCATAGCCTGATGGGAATGTGGAAAAATAATGGTACTTTAATGGAGAGAGGAAAATTGTATGAATGACCATTGTATCACATCTACAGAGATCCAGGCCTTTTGCCGGCATTTACAGGAGGACGAGCGAAGCTCAGGGACCATTGAGAATTATTTGCGTCATGTTCGGGAGTTTGCCCTTTGGCTTGGGGACCAAGAAGTGTCCAAAGAACGGGCGGCAGCCTGGAAAGAACATCTGCTTTCCAAAAATTATTGTCCGGGAACCATCAATTCCATGGTGGTATCCATCAACCGATTTTTTGATTTCATGGGGTGGCGAGAATACCGCGTGAAGACATTGCGCCTGCAAAGAAGACTGTTCCGGGATGACAACAAGGAGTTGACCCGAGGGGAATACAACCGCCTGCTGCACACTGCAAAGACATTGGGACAGGAGCGCTTGGTGCTTCTGATGGAGACGATCTGCGGGACGGGTATCCGGGTGTCCGAGGTCAAGTATATCACTGTGGAGGCCTTGAACCAGGGGCGGGCAGAGATCTCTCTCAAAGGAAAAATTCGCACCATTTTGATTCCTGGAAAATTGCGGAAGAAATTGCTGCAATACGCCAAGAAACAAAAAACCGTCTCTGGGGAGATCTTTCTCACCAGAAACGGAACGAGTCTTTCCCGGAAACAGATTTGGGCACAGATGAAAGCTCTCTGTAGCAAGGCTGGGGTAGCGGCATCCAAGGTGTTTCCCCACAATCTTCGTCACTTGTTTGCCAGAATCTTTTATAAGGTCTGTCCCGACGTTGCCAAGCTGGCAGATGTTCTGGGACATTCCAGCATGGAAACCACCCGCATTTATCTGATCTCCACAGGCGCGGAACACGCTTATACCCTGGAGCGATTAAGACTGGTTCTGTAAGAATTGTGGGGGAGCCTGTGATAACGAAAAAAGCCAAGGATTCATTGGCACAATAAATAGAACAAAATTTACAAATTGTCAGGTTTAGCTTCCTATAAGCCGATTTTTTCGCTACCGGCTTTTATATTTTATCATACTACCCCAAAAAGAGCAAGTGAAAATTATTATCAGAGCACGCCAAAAAAGCCGAAAGAGGCAATTTTTTCTCTTCGGCCTAATTACTTTGCCCATATTTTTCTAAATTTAGGAGAATATGGGCATTTATTTTATTTTTTAAAGGGAGATGCCAGTTTTACTATTACGATAAATAAGACAATATGTAAATATTGTCATAAACTTGAGGAGAGGATTGCAGTGGAAGACCCGGTATCTGGTCCAGAGTTCAATGGGGATGAAAGTCGCATTACCTGGGAAAGTGTGCAATCTTATCTGGATGAGTTGGTTTCCCGAAAGTATTCACCAGGGACCATCGACAGCTACCAAAGAGGTCTGACCAAGTTTTTTGCTTGGCTGCCAGAAGACAAGGTTCTCTGCAAAGGAGATATGGACCGTTTTCAGGGCGACCTGTTGGAACAGGGATATATGCCTCGAACGGTCAATTTGCTTTGTTCATCTGTCAATGGGTTTCTGGAGTTTGTGGGTTTGCGAGAGTTTCAGTCCACCACCCAACTGCCTGTGGGAGCAGAGGAGACGCCTCGGGAATTGTCTCGGGGGGAATATCTTCGGCTGTTATCTGCAGCGCGGTCCTTGGGGAAAAAACGGGCCTATCTTTTGGTAAAGATCTTTGCTACAACAGGCCTTACGGTGCAGGAGCTTCCCAGCTTAACGGTAGAAGCAGTAGTCGCTGGCTATTTGGTGGTATATCCCAGTGGAGTAAAGCGGACGATCCGTATTTCTCCCTGTGTTCAGAAGGAATTGATGGACTATATCCGTCAGTCGGGATTGCGGGAAGGCCCCGTATTCCTGGGCCGGAATGGGAAGCCCATTCGCCGGACTGTGGTGACTGAGCTAATTCAAAGCTTGTCCTTGGACGCCAAGGTGGAGCCGGAGAAATGCAACCCTCGGTACCTTCACAAGCTGTATTCTGCCACAAGGGAAAAAATCCTGGCCAACCTGGCGGAGCTGGTGGATCAAACTTATGACAAGCTGTTAGAAGACGAGCAAATGAGCACGGATTGGAAAGAAGAAACTTACTGTGCGGAAAATTATCCCAGTGCTTTTTAACGGATAGGATGTTATGAACCGGAGAACTGAAAAGGAGAAGATCCAGTGGAGAAACCCGTAAGAGAAAAAGACGATGTGATGGTGATAGACCTGGTGCAACTGGCGAAGGCTCTGTGGCGGCGGGCGTGGGCGATTGTGTTGGCCATGATTATTTGTGGCGGCGCAGCGTTTTCTTACGCCTACTTTCTTGTTACGCCTCTGTATCAGGCCAGCGCCATGATGTATGTAAATAACAGTTCCGTTTCCGTGGGCAGTACTCAGGTGGATTTAAGTGACTTGAACGCTGCCCAAAGCTTGGTGGAAACCTACCTGGTGATTTTGAAAACCCGGGGCACCTTGGAAGAGGTTATTGAGGCGGCAGATGTTCCCTATACATATGAACAGCTTTCGGGAATGATTACTGCCGGAGCTGTCAACTCTACAGAGGTATTTGAAATTCAGGTGACAAGTGCCGATCCACAGGAAGCGGAAAAGCTTGCCAACACCATTGCGGATCTATTGCCAGAGCGGATTTCTCAGATTATCGACGGGAGCTCCGCGAAGATTGTGGATTACGCCGTGGTTCCTTCCCACAAGTCTTCTCCCAGTATTTCCCGGTATACCATGATTGGTTTGCTCTTGGGCGCCGTGATCAGCTGCGGTGTGATCATCCTATTCGAGCTTTTTGATGAACAGATCCGAGATGAAGATTATGTCCGGGAAACCTTCGATCTGCCCTTGTTGGCCGCTGTGCCCGACTTACTTTCCAAGAGCCGGGAGAATTATTACCGGGATAGCGGTAATAGCGCAGCGGGGAAGGGGGAGAATCCATGAATAAGAAAAAGAAGATGGCGGAGCTTTCCAGTCAGGAGTATGGCGTCATGATCGGCGACCGCCTGAATTTTGCCGCCTCAGAAGCCTACAAGTTGCTCCGTACCAATTTGGAATTTGCCCTGGCGGAAGGTCAAGGCTGCCGGGTGGTTGGCGTAACCAGTTCGGTGCGTGGTGAGGGAAAGAGCACCACCACGCTGAATCTTGCCTATTCCATTGCAGAAACCGGCAAGTATGTATTGGTGGTGGAAGGAGACATGCGTCTTCCCACCTTGTCCAAGCGGTTGAATTTATCCAACACCAAGGGAATTTCCAATCTTTTGGCAGGTCAGTGCAACGGCGCGGAAGTCTTGCAAAAGTCTGGTTTGCATAAAAATTTGTGGGTGATTACTGCGGGGGATATTCCTCCCAATCCTTCGGAGCTGTTGGGTTCCGAGCAAATGCGCATTACCATGGATGTGTTGTGCAAAGATTTTGATTTCATTCTGTTGGATCTACCGCCGGTCAATGCGGTTTCGGATCCCTTGGTGGTCTCGAAGCTGGTGGACGGAATGATTTTGGTAGTCCGGCAAAATTATAGTAACCGCCGAGCCTTGGCGGAAGCCGTGCGGCAGCTTCGATTTGTAGATGCCAAGATTCTGGGATTTGTCATGACCGGCGTCAACGGGGCAGAGACAGGCCGGAAGCGGTATTACAAACGGTACTATAAGCAGTACGGCTATGGGTATGAGTATGGCTATGGGTATGGTAACAACCAAGAAAACAGGGAAAACAAGCAGAAACAAGAGACAACGAATTCATGATTGATCTACATTCTCATATTTTACCGGGATTGGATGACGGCAGCCGCAATGTGGCAGAGAGTTTGCAGATGCTGGAAGCTTCTGCCCGTCAAGGAGTGAAATGGATGGTAGCCACGCCCCATTTTTACGCCACGGAACAAACTCCCTCCCAGTTTCTTCGCCGCAGGAGAGTTTCGGTGGAAGCATTGCGCAGCCGGTTAAAGCCGGGATTTCCCAAGATCGTCTTGGGAGCGGAGGTCAGGTATTTCGAAGGTATGTCCCGGACGGAGGAGTTGGATTTCCTCAGACTGGAGGGATCCCCCGTGTTGCTGTTGGAAATGCCCTTTTGTACCTGGAGTAAACGGATGGTAGACGAGGTTCTGGAGATTCAGAGCCACAAAGAAACCCAAGTCCTTTTGGCCCATGTGGAGCGGTATTGGAGCGCCCAATCCAAGCAGGTGATCCGCACCTTGCAACGGTCCGGTGTTTGGATGCAATGCAATGCTTCCTTCTTCCTGTCCTGGAGAACGAAGCGGAAAGCTCTTCGGATGCTCCAGAAGGGAGAGATCCATATGTTAGGTTCAGATGCACACAATATGACTACAAGGCCCCCTCGGTTGGGAGATGCTATGGAAGTAATAGAGAAATCCCTGGGCAGGGACGCTTTGCGGAATTTCCAACGCCGCACCGTGGAACTGCTGAAAGCTGGGAGTGCTCCATGAAAAAGCGAACCCTGGCGATACTGATTGGAGTGTTAGGTGTGCTCTGTGTGGTTTGCGGGGTGATGCTTCTGCAGGGCGGAGGAGAGAAGCCGGAGACAGCGGATCCGGATCCCGTTCCTTCTGTTTCTCAGGATCCCACTCCACAGCCCGAATCGGAGTCTGCAGCCTCTTCTCAGGAGACCTCCTCTCAGGAAGAACCGTATGTCAGCCCCATTGATTTTGCATCTCTTCAAGCCACCAACCCGGATATTTACGGTTGGCTGCGGATCCCAGGAACGGAGTTTGATTTCCCTCTGGTCCAGCGGGAAGGGGACGATGCCTTCTATCTGACTCACGACAGTGACGGCAATGAAAGCTCTGCCGGAGCTATCTTTACCGAAAGCACCTACAATACCACTACCATGGAAGATCCCATTACGGTGGCCTATGGCCATCAGATGCACGCGGGAACCATGTTTGGAAAGCTCCAGGAGACCTACTCTCAGGAAAGTGCCCTGGAGGATTACGGAGAGATTGTAGTCTACCTGCCGGAGAGGGAGCTGCATTATAGAGTGTTTGCTGCTGTTCCCTATGACAACCGCCATATTCTTTACAACTACGATAGTTCCGATCCCCGACGGGTCACTGCGTTTTTAAACAGTGTGTATGAAGTTAGGGAAATTGGTGCTCAGTTTAGCGATTCGGTTACCGTTTCCGCTGAGGATAAAATTTTGGTTCTGTCAACCTGTTTGGCAGGCAATTCTCAAAAACGATATCTAGTTCTGGCGGTTTGCCAGACTGTGATAGATTAATCTCCCCAAATAGGAAAGGATGAATTCCCATGAAAAAGCTCGCTTTATTACTCGTCGTAGTGATGATGTTCGTCACGCTGGCCATTCCTGCCTCCGCGGCGGTGGATTTTGTGAACAGCGTGGAGCAGAAGCCTGCTCCTACTGTGGAAACCATGACCGATGACAACGGTAATCAGGTTTCCGCGATCATCCGGGACGCAAACGGCAACCAGGTGGCCGGCATAGATGCAAGCCAATTGATTGTGACTCCTATTTCTGCCCTGGCTCAGGCAGCGGAACAAATCAGTGAGATGCTTTCCAACGCATTTGAACAGATCCAGCAGGCAGAGACTATTGCGGATCTGGTTCCCGATGTGGATCTTGCTGGTATCCTACAGCAGATGGGCAGCACAGCCAATGTGGAAGATTTGGTAGTCCGTGATGTGTTCGACGTATCCTTGGATGGGGATGCCGCTGAGTTCCTGGCACAGGAAGGCAACAATATCACCATCCGATTCTCTTTGAACCTGGCTCCCACCGCCACCCTGCTGGTGCTCCACAACTACGAGGGGTCCAACTGGGAAGTCATTTCGAATGACCGGGTAGTGCGCAATGCTAATGGTTCCGTGGATGTGACCTTCGACAGTCTGTCTCCCATTGCCTTTGTGGTGGATAAGACCGAGACCGATACCAGCGTTTCCGCCGATGCCAATGCTCCCACTTCTCCTCAGACCGGGGACAACAACATGTTCCCTGCGTTGGGCATGGGCGCCATTACCCTGGGCTGCATTGCGGTGACCAGCGCTGTGGTGGTTTGGAAAAAGCGTTCTCAGAACTGAGATGAAAATTCGTTTGGATGTCCGTGTGCTGAAAGGGATCGCGGTACTTCTGGCAGCAATACTTGTGATATTGGTGGGATTGCTCCTGCTGCAGCGTTGGGATCAGACTCAAGGACAGGTTTCCGTTCCTGAGGATGTCTCAACGGATAACGCCTCTGCTTCGGAGGAAGAGCGGGAACTCACCTACTATCAAGGCGCATGGTATGCCCGGCGAGAAGATCTGGAGACAGTGTTGCTTCTGGGTCTAGATAAGTACGAGGGAGCTCAGCAGGAAGGTTACCTCAACGATCAGCAAGCGGACTTTTTGCTGTTGTTGGTGCTGGACCGGAAGGCTGGCACCTGTACGCCCATCCAACTGAACCGGGATACCATGACGGAAATTCAAATTTTAGGGGTAACCGGAGAGCCGGCTGGCACCTTTACAGGACAGCTTGCCCTGGCCCACACCTACGGGAGCGGGGAAGAGGACAGCTGTGAAAACACGGTAATAGCAGTGTCCAAACTTCTCTATGGAATCACCATTGATCATTATGTATCCATGACCATGGATGGAGTCGCCATTCTCAATGATCTGGTAGGAGGCGTCACGGTGAAGGTGATGGACGATTTTTCTCAGGTGGATTCAAGTCTGGTTCAGGGAGAGACTGTAACCCTCAGTGGAGAACAGGCTTTGACCTATGTCCGGGCTCGTGGAAACCTGGAAGACAGCACCAACCTGCACCGGATGGAGCGTCAACGTCAATACATGTCCGCTCTACAGGAACAGCTTTCCTCCAAAGCGGGAGAGGATGGGGGATTTATCCTGAATGCCCTTCTGCAAATGAATGATTACATGGTGTCTGATTGCACGGTGGAAGAGCTCTCCCAAATTGGGGAGAGCCTCGGGAAGGATCAGATTTCAGAGATCCGAACCGTGGAAGGAGAGGCAACCGTGGGAGAAGAATTCATGGAGTTTTATCCCGATGAACAGGCTTTGCAGGATCTAGTGATGGATGTGTTCTATGAATTTGTGAGAGAAGGCTGAAAAGCCCATTGAGGGAAACATGAAGCAAAAACGACTCCTTGTGCTGTTTATTCTTTTGACTGTTGGAACGGCTGTGCTGGCATTTCTCTTCTCCAGCCAGTCCGGTTCCACTTCCCAGGAATTAAGCAAGGGGTTGATCCGTTGGGCAACTGGTCTTTTTGGGTGGGAACCCGGAGACGAGGCTATGAAGACGCTCGATTATTTTGTGCGAAAAGGAGCTCATTTCACACTTTATTTTTTGCTGGGTTTCGGGTTAATGGGAACCTTCCATTGGCAAAAAAAGATCCCTCCCTGGATCGGCGCTATGATCCTGGGAACAGCATTTGCAGCTAGCGACGAGTTTCACCAGCTTTTTACCGCGAGAACAGCCATGGTAAAAGATGTGGTGCTGGACGCGGCGGGGGTTGCTGTCGGGTGTTTGGTATTGGCTTTTTGGAGGCGAAGGCGAAAGTCGAAAACGACGGATCAAGATATTTTTTCATCCAGTAAGGTCGAGTGATGTCTGTTTTTAGATGATTTTGCCGGAGCGTTTGTAAGGTTTGGCTTGATGGAACGTGGGGATTAGGTGAAGCAAATGAACAGAAATAGAAAAGATCGAGCGGTTGGGACCTCAAGAGAAGTGGTACAGGCAAGAAGCAGGAACCGAAAAATAAAGCTCATGTTTTATGATCTTTGTGTATTGGCGATCGTGACGTTCCCTATTCTTACTGTATTCCCCCGTGGGGGCGCTACTCTTTCTTGGGGAGAGGCTGCCATTCAGTTTTTTCTGGAAGCTGTGTGCCTTCTTGTGATGCGGAATGTTTGCAAGGTCTATTCTCAGGTCTGGCGATACAGTCGTGTCAACAGCTATTTTCGTCTGATTGGTGCGGATTTTCTGGGAGGGATCCTCTATCTTGTAATCCGTACTTTGATGCCCTTTGAACATCCCACTTTGTTTCGGGCGGCGGGAATGGTTATGTTGGCCTTCTTGGGATCCATGATGCTTCGTTTTCTCTATACCTGGCTCTACCAGATTTGTACCAGCAGCAGCTGGGCCCGAAACTTTTTTGGCAGTTCCAGTATTCTGGTAAAAGGAATCGATGCACTTGTGTATGGCCTGACGGGGATTTCCTTGATGCACGAGGCTTTGAGCAGTGTAATGCCCAAGCAGAATAAGATCCGAATTGCCATCGTGGGGGCTGGACGCATTGGGGCCATGTTGGCAGATGAACTTCTCAGTAACCCTAATGCTGTTTACATACCGGTTTGTTTTATCGATGTGGACCGGGAAAAAATTGGCCGGCAGGTTATGGGGATTGATGTGCTTTCACCTGGCGAAGTGAATAAGGAACGGTTGGATCGACTTTCCGTGCAGGAAGTGGTTTTTGCAGTCAATAAAGCTCCCGATGAAAGAGCTTCGCTTTATAACCGCTATAAAACCATGGGTTATAAAATCAAAGTGTATTCCTTCCCCGTGGAGAATACGGAAGCAAGTGGCAAGAGACAGATTCGGGAATTCGATGTGGAAGAGTTGCTTTTCCGACAGGAAGTGGATTTTCTTGGGGATGCCACTCGGTCTTACTATAAGGATAAAGTGGTGTTAGTTACCGGTGGGGGAGGGTCTATTGGCTCTGAACTGAGCCGGCAGATTGCACGAATGGGCCCCAAACAACTGGTATTGTTGGATATCTACGAGAATAACGTATACGATGTCCAGCAAGAATTGCGCCTTGTGTATGGGGACTCACTCAATCTTGCAGTGGAGATTGCCAGTGTTCGTGATGCGGAACAGTTGGATAAGGTGTTTCGTACGTATCGTCCCCAGGTGGTACTTCATGCTGCGGCCCATAAGCATGTTCCCCTGATGGAACACAACTGCTCGGAGGCCGTGAAAAACAATGTGTTCGGCACTTGGAATGTGGTCAATGTCGCAGAAAAGTATGGCGTTGAAAAGTTTATCATGATCAGCACCGATAAAGCGGTGAACCCCACCAATGTGATGGGGGCTACAAAACGACTGTGTGAAATGATCGTTCTGAGCAGAGCGGCGGAGCAGAAAGGTACCTCCTTCAGTTGCACGCGTTTTGGCAATGTACTGGGCAGCAACGGCAGCGTGATTCCTCTGTTCAAGCGGCAGATCGCCAATGGAGGTCCGGTTACGGTGACTGATAAGCGGATCATCCGTTACTTTATGACGATTCCCGAGGCCAGCCAGTTGGTGCTGACTTCCGGTGCTATGGCCAAGAGCGGAGAACTTTTTGTTCTGGATATGGGACGGCCAGTGAAGATCCTTGATTTGGCCGAGAACATGATCCGCCTAAGTGGCATGGAGCCTTATCAGGATATAGACATCATAGAAACAGGCCTGCGTCCCGGTGAAAAACTCTATGAGGAGCTGCTCATTCAAACGGAGACTTTGACAAAAACTGATAACAATATGATCTTTGTGGAACGGGATGAACCCTTATCCCGGCAGAAAATCGAGGAGAAACTGGAAAAACTTCGGAGAGCTTTGATAAGAGAAGACGACGATTTTATTCGAATTGCACTGAAAGAAGTGGTTCCCACATTCCATTCTCCGGAACAAGTGAACGCAAAAGCTCTTCAAACAGGTACATTCGCTCCCAAGGAAGTGAGAGAAACAATTCCTGTTGTAGTGGGGGGCTGACAGTTTTTTGTTTGTGTTGTTCATGCCATTTTAGGTAATCGTTCGTATGAAAGAATTGATTTGGTATTGCCTGAAATTAAAACATTGATTGTTGAAACGGCATTTGTCTAAGCCTGTTTTAATTGAAGCGATTTCTTTTGTTTTCGCTTAAAGAAATGGCAGACATTGATTGGTTTGGAAACTGACTTAGCTCACATGCCGTGTTAGGCGGTGAGCTATTTGCCATTCTAGGCTAATTGTCGTGTTATAGCTCAGATGTGAATCTGTTAATTAAGATGATGTTTAATGCGAAAGGTAGAAAAGAAGAGATGAACATTAATCCGTTTGAACACAAAATTTGGCTGTCATCGCCCACAATGCACGGTGACGAATTGAAGTACGTTACCGAAGCTTATGAAACGAACTGGATGTCCACGGTAGGAAAGAATATTAACGAAGTAGAGCGATTGATTGCTGAACGAGTTGGGGTACGATATGCAGTCGCATTATCGGCAGGAACGGCATCTCTCCATCTTGCCATGAAGCTTGCCGGGGAAGCTATGTATGGTCAGCCGGAAATTGGAAAAGGAGCACTGAGTAATAAGAAAATATTCTGTTCAGATGTCACTTTCGGTGCCACGGTGAATCCGGTTGTCTATGAGGGCGGTATCCCTGTTTTTATTGATACCGAGCGTGACACTTGGAATATGGACCCGGTGTCATTGGAAAAGGCATTTGAGATTTATCCAGATGTCAAGGTGATTGTAGTGGCTCACCTGTATGGTACACCGGGCAAGATTGATGAAATTAAGAAGATAGCAACTGCCCACAGAGCTGTGATTGTTGAAGATGCAGCGGAATCCCTAGGTGCTACATATAAAGGAAAAGAAACTGGCAGCTTTGGCGATTACGGCTGCATCAGCTTCAATGGAAACAAGATCATTACTGGTTCATCCGGTGGAATGTTCCTCACTAATTCTAAGGCGGATGCCGAGAAGGTACGAAAGTGGTCAACTCAAAGTCGGGAAGCAGCCCCGTGGTATCAGCATGAGGAGCTGGGATATAACTACCGCATGAGCAATGTGATCGCCGGAGTTGTGCGTGGGCAGATTCCATATTTAGAAGAACACATTGCGCAGAAGAAAGCGATCTATATGCGCTACAAGGAAGGTTTGAAAGACCTTCCGGTGCAGATGAATCCTTACGATGAGAAGAACAGTGGACCGAACTTCTGGCTGAGCTGCATGATTATTGACAAAGACGCTATGTGCCAGCAGGTTCGTGGAGAACAGAAAGCACTCTACATCAGCGAACCTGGTAAGAGCTGTCCAACGGAGATTCTCGAAACCCTGGCGAAGTACAATGCGGAAGGTCGTCCGATCTGGAAGCCGATGCACGAACAACCACTTTTCCGTATGAATCCGTTCATCACAAGTGAAGGTAACGGCAGAGCAAGAACCAATGCCTATATCGAAGGTGGTAGTGAGGATGTAGGTATGGATATCTTTGAAAGAGGTCTGTGTCTGCCGAGCGATAACAAGATGACTGCCGATGAGCAGAAGAAGATTATTGAAATAATAAAGAGTTGTTTCATGTAAGGTATTTGGATATGGAGCATAAAAAGGGTTTTTATGAAAAGTATATAAAACGTCCTCAAGATTTTCTATGCGCATTGCTTGCGTGTATTGTATTAAGCCCGGTTATGCTGGTGATTGCGATTCTTGTAAAGATTAAGATTGGCTCCCCCGTCCTGTTTGCCCAGGAAAGACCGGGACTGCATGGCGAGATATTCAGGCTGTATAAGTTCCGGACAATGACCAATGAACGAGATGAGAACGGTGAATTATTGTCGGATGAGCAGCGCCTTACGTCTTTTGGTAAATTGTTGCGCTCTACGTCTTTGGATGAACTGCCTGAATTGTACTCGATCCTAACGGGACGAATGGCGGTTTGCGGACCTCGGCCGCTCCTGGTGAAGTATCTCCCGCTTTATAACGAACATCAAGCGAGAAGGCATGAAGTAAGACCGGGATTTACAGGGCTGGCGCAGGTAAATGGAAGAAACGCCATTAGTTGGGAAGAAAAATTTGATCTGGACGTGGAGTATGTTGATCACATTACTTTCCTTGGAGATTGGAAGATTATCTTTAAGACAGTATGGACGGTATTGAAACGAGAAGGAATCAACTCTGAAACCTCCGCAACCATGGAGGAATTCATGGGAACAGAAGCTGATGAAGCAAAAGACAATGCGGAGGTATAGGAATGAAAAAAATAGCTATTATTGGTGCGAGTGGTCATGGAAAGGTAATTGCAGACATTGCAAGAAAGAATGGCTACAGAGAGATTGTTTTTTTAGATGACGATGAAAGTGTGCACGAATGTGGAGGTTATCCGGTCATAGGGAATAGCTCTAAAGCTAGAGGAATAGACGCTGAGATAATCATTGGTATTGGCAATGCAGGTGTTCGGAAGCGGATACAGGAATCAGTTCCGGAGGAAAAATTGGTTACACTCATTCATCCAGATGCAGTTGTTGCGGAAGATGTAGTGATAGGCAAAGGAACTGTAGTCATGGCTGGTGCTGTAATCAATCCGGGAGTAAGGATTGGAATAGGGTGCATCATCAACACCTGTTCGTCCGTGGATCATGACTGTGTAGTAGGCGATTATGTACATATTGCAGTAGGCAGTCATTTGTGTGGGACTGTCACTGTGGGAAGTGGATCATGGATCGGGGCGGGAGCAACCGTCAGCAATAATATTGCTATCTGCTCAAACTGTATGATCGGTGCTGGGGCAGTAATAGTGAAGAATATTGATTCAGCCGGAACATATATGGGAGTTCCGGCAAGAAGGAAAAGATAGAAGAAATGGAGTAAAACGATGGCATTAACGTTAATGTATATTACAAATAATCCAGTGACAGCACAAATTGCTCAAAAAGCAGGGGTTGACCGTATCTGGATTGATATGGAATACATAGGTAAGAATAAAAGACAGGGTGGGATGGATACTGTCAAGAATCATCATACGATTGATGATATAAAAAAACTGCGTCCGATTGTCACAGATGCGGAGCTTATGGTCAGGGTAAATCCGTTGCATACGGCTACTGAAGATTATTGTAGTTCTGAGGATGAAATCAACCAAGCTATTGAAGCAGGTGCTGATGTGATTATGCTTCCTATGTTTAGGACTGCGGATGATGTTAAGAAATTTGTGCGTTATGTCAATGGCAGAGCAAAGGTGCAGCTTCTCGTGGAAACAGCTGAATCCGCAGCTAATATTGATTCTATTTTGGAAGTTTCAGGAATTGACGAAGTTCACATAGGATTGAATGATCTTCATCTTGCGTACCATATGAATTTTATGTTCGAACTGATTTGTGGAGATGTTGTCAAAAACCTTTGTCAGAAAATCAGAGATAAAGGCATAAAATATGGTTTTGGTGGGATCGCAAGAGTTGGTTACGGCATGCTTCCGGCAGAATATATCATAGCCGAGCATTATCATCTTGGTTCATCCGCTGCAATTTTGTCCAGAGGCTTCTGCGATGCAAACATCGTGAAAGACCCTTGGGAAATTGAGAGTATTTTTATCGAAGGTGTAAAAAATATCCGACTGAAAGAAAAAGAAGTTGAGAAGTATTCTGAAGAAGAATATCAGCGAAATTTGGACTTGATTCGGGATAAAGTAAATTTAATTGTCGAAGCAAAAAAACAGAAGAAGTAGGGATTGAAAGAATGAAGAAGATTTGTATTTGTACAACGGTTTCAATCACGATGAAAACATTTGTGGTTGAAACTGCAAAATATTTACATGAAAACTGCGGATATGACATTACTTTGATTTGTAATGAGGATGAAAAATTTGAAAAATCATTGCCGGAATACCTGCATTTTATTCCTGTGCATATGGCAAGAGGGATTGATCTGTTTGCACTTAAATCTATTAAGCAGTTTATGCAAATCTTCAAAGAGCAGAAGTTTGATATGGTGCAGTATTCTACTCCGAATGCCGCTTGCTATGCAAGTATTGCAGCTAAAATAGCAAAGGTGCCTATCAGACTGTATTGTCAGTGGGGTATCCGTTATGTAGGAATGAGTGGAATATCCCGAAAAATTTTTAAAGCCATTGAGAAATTAGTATGCAGAAATTCAACAGATATCCGGGCTGTTAGTCCAATGAACAAGGCGTTTGCAGTATCAGATGGGCTTTATCCAGAAGAAAAAGCTGTTGTTGTAGGAAATGGCGGCACGATTGGTGTCGATATGAAACGGTATAATATTTTAAAAAAGCCAGAATATCGTTCAGCAATTCGTAAGCAATGCGGTATTTCTGATGAAGCATTTGTATATGGCTTTGCTGGGCGTGTTTCGGCAGATAAGGGATGCACAGAATTGCTGACAGCTTTTCAGAGAATTTCGGAATCTGTGCCTGATGCGAAGCTGCTGATTGTTGGTCCTATGGAAGATAGTTGCGGTGTTCCGGTTGAGTTGTTAGATTGGGCGAGAAAATCAGAGCAGGTTGTTATGACCGGAATGGTTGATGGCTCAAAGATGAATGAATACTATTCGGCAATGGATGTGCTGGTTCATCCGACATACAGAGAGGGGTTTGGAATGGTGCTTCAGGAAGCTGGTGCACTTGGAATTGCAATGATTACAACAAAAATTCCTGGAGCCTCTGAAGTGATGGAAGATGGAATTTCCTGCTTACTGGTAGAACCAAAAGATGTTTCTGAATTGGAGTCTGCTATGAAAAAGCTAATTACGGATAAGGAATACTCACAGAAAATTGGTCAGGCGGCATATGAAAGAACAAAACAATATTATGATCGCCGGATTATGCTTGAAAACCAGAGAGCAGATTATGAGAAATTAATTGAGGGAAGAAAATGAAATTATTGTTTGTGCATGATGGAACACTAAAATTCGATAAAAATGGGAACTATTATGGAACGGCGGTAACACCGTATTCTTTATCAAGATATAAATATATGTCTGATGATATAACAGTTGTCATTAGAACATACCCTTTTAAAGAGGGTGAATCCCGTGACAGATATATGCAGATTCCCTCGGAATATAAAATTGAACATGTAGATAATTATATGTCAATCAAGGGACTGTTGCTACAGAGAAATGCAGTAAAGAGAAAACTTGAAAAGCTAATCTCAGATGCCGATCTTGTAGTATGTAGGTTTTCTGGAGAAACAGGTAAGATTGCTGCGAGTATCTGTCATCGGATTCAAAAACCGTACATTGTAGAATGTGTTGGGTGTGCATGGGATTCTTATTGGAATTACAATGCAAAAGGTAAAATAATCGCCTTGTATAAATTCCTCGAACAAAAAAAGTTAGTAAAAAAAGCACCATATGTCATTTATGTTACCGATGAATTTTTACAGAGACGTTATCCGACAAAAGGAAAATGGATTCCAGCTTCTAATGTTGAGCTAATGCCAATGGATAGGTGTTATTTAGATAGAAGAATTGAAAAAATACAAAAAAAAGACTGTTTCGAGCCGCTTGTTTTAGGGACTGCTGCAGCGATTGATGTTTTATATAAAGGTCAAGCCTATGTATTGGAAGCTATGTCTATTTTAAAGAAAGAAGGTTTCAAGTTTAAGTATCAGGTTATTGGTGGAGGAAAGCCAGATTATTTATTAGGTATGGCAAAAAAATATGGCGTATCTGATGATTTTGAAATAGTTGGAACACTTCCCCATGAAAAAGTATTTGAGTGGATTGACCAACTAGATATTTACATTCAGCCAAGTAACCAAGAAGGGCTTCCGAGAGCTTTAATTGAGGCTATGAGCAGGGCTTGTCCGGCTATTGGGTCTACAACTGCAGGAATTCCGGAATTGCTTGATGATAATGCTATTTTTACACGGAAAAAGGTTAATGAACTGGTAGATGTATTACGCTTCATGAGCGATAGAAAGATGCAACTGGCTCAGGCGGAGAAAAACTACAATACAGCATTAAAATATCAAAGAGACGAGATTTATACAAGAAGAAATAAATTTTTTGATATGGTTCTGAAAGAAAATAAGTTGAGGTAGGACTTATGAAGTTTTTATTTACAGTTGCGTCATATTACCCAATAGTAGGCGGCGTTCAGATGGTAACTCAAAGTATGGCGGAGGAATTGGTGAAAAATGGGCATGACGTAACCGTTATAATCTCTCGAAATAATAATATTCAGGAATTTCCGATGCATAATGGAGTGAAATTAGAGTATTGGGATTTATACACAAAGAAAGATCGTATCATAGGTAACCAAAACAAGTATGTTTGCTATTTAAAGGAAATGTGTGAGAATGTGGATGTGCTAGTTAATGTGTCTGTGCATTCTGCATTGACAGATGCGCTCTTGCCGTATATAGGAGAAATCAAATGCTGTAAAGTATTGTATTTGCATGGGATTTATGAGTTTGGCTGGAGCCAAAAAGACAAATCTTCTCCGGGCAGGATTGTATCAAAATTATACTATAATGCACGACGCAGAAAGTTTTATGCCAATTTATATAGATATGCGAAAACCTATGATTTAATTGTTCATTTAGATCAAAATGATAGTTCAATGAAGTACATGGAAAAGCATGGAGTCACCCAAAACATTGTAATCCATAATGCTGCTGAACGAGCATTCTTTGAACCAGCAAGTACAGAATGCAATGAGAATTATTTTCTTCAAGTTGCAAACTATGCAGAACATAAGAATCAAGAATATTCTTTGAGGGCTTTTTATCAGTCAAATTGTCCGGAGATGAAAATGGTTTATATCGGTTCTCAAAAGAATGCATATTTTGAATATCTGATTCAACTAAATGAGAAGTTAAGAAATGAGCATGGCGAAAGAAATGTGGAATTTCTTGTGGGAATAGATCGGCAGGAGACAATTGAAAAGTTTAAACATGCCACTGCTATTGTGTTGAGCAGCAGAGTGGAAAAGTTCCCGATGGTTCTTGTAGAGGGTATGGCATGTGGTATTCCGTTTATTTCAACAGATTGTGGCTCTGTACAATTCTTGCCAGGTGGGTATGTTGTCCACAATATTAGTGAAATGGCAGAGAGAATGAGGGCGCTAGCTAATGATAATTCCCTTATAAAGCCACTAGGACGATGTGGAATGGAGTTTGCACAAAAGAACTTTTCGTTGGAGCAGAATATTAAAGCTTTTGTAAATGAAATTCAGAGGAGAGGCAAATGATTCCATTTTATATAAATGCCTTTTTGATTATATTGGTAGATGTAATAATATTCGCCGTAACAAAAGATATAGATAAAAGAAGAAAATATGTTTGCATTTTAAATACATTACAGATATTACTCTTTGTTTCCCTTCGAGGAGAATCTGTGGGCAATGATACACAGAACTATGTGAATTATTTTAGATCGGTAGTTAATAATCCACAAAGTGCTCTTACCAGAAACGTTTATGAAATTGGTTTTAGATGGTATACTTATTTTATAGCTAAAATAACTAGTGATCCAAGGATTTTTCTAACTATAGGTGCTTGTATCTCGATTATTCCTCTTGGAATAATTATTTATAAATACTCGAAAGATTGTGTTTTGTCATTCTATGCATTTAGCACGATGGAATTTATCCTTTTTGCGATGACAGGAATGAGACAAAATGTAGCATATTTTTTTGTATATTCGTCGTATATTTTATTTCAGTCTGATAGAAAAATTTTAAAAATTTTTGCACTTGTATTAGTTATAGGGGGAGGCTTTTTTCATAGATCTGCATGGGCTTTTTTGATTATATATTTAATGGAGCTGATAAAAAATCAAGCAGCAAAGAAATTGGTATATATTGTTGGGGTTTTTTCTGCCTATATTTTCAGATATCAAATTGGACAGATTTTAGTGGATCGTTTTTTTAATGCATATCAAGTAGGTTCAACAGGAGCCTATTCCCGGATGTTAATTGCTGCTCTTGTATTGCTATTTAGCATTACCTATTACAATACTATTATTAAGCAAAGTACAATAGATGCATGCGAGACGAATAGCGTCTCATTGTTTCCGAGTTTAGTGGATGCGATGTTTTTAACGACTTTCTTTTTTATAATTGCTCTAGCGGTTTCAGCATCAGCCCGTCAGGGACGATATTTTTTCGTATTTTTCACACTTCTATTGCCAGAATTGCAATATGCCATTGTGGAAGATCAGAGACGGTTATTTAAAGGAGTTATTTTTTTACTTTTGACTGCACTAATGTTGTATCTATTCCCACACAATGGTTTGTGTACATATGGTTATTCTTTTTGGCGATAAAGAGTGATAAAAAATGGTTAATATTTCAATAATAATACCAATATATAACGGAGAAAAATATATTGAACGCTGTATGGAGTCTTTACTAAACCAAACTTATCAGGAATTTGAAATTGTGCTGATTGACAACAATTCAAATGACCGTAGCTATGCGATTTGTAAGAGATATGCTGAATTTACAAAAAAAGTTGTCTTATTTCAGGAGATGAAACCTGGACCTGGATGCGCTAGAAACAGAGGTTTGTCAGTAGCAAAGGGTAGATATATTACATTCCTTGATTGTGATGACTATTGGGAATCTGATTATCTTGAGAAGATGATTAAAGCGGCAGAGGCGAATTCAGATTTAGATTTAATTCTTTGTGGCAGATTCTATGATGAAGTTCCTGATGGGAAGGACAAGGTAGAGTGTATTGGTAAGGAACGGTACCAGCACACTATAGTACGAAAAGAGGAACTGCAGAGAAATCCATATGCGTTTTTTAAATATACAGGAACAAGAGGACCTGTATGTAAGCTTTTCAAAAAAACTATTATTGAACATTGTAATATTAAATTTCCAGAAACAATTAAGATGATGGAGGATTTATGTTTTTGTATGGAGTATATTTCTCACTGTAAAAATATAGAACTGATTGAAGCAGTTCTTTATCATCAGTTTATACATAAAGACTCACTATCCAAAAGTAGTCAACTTGAAGATATAACATCATGGGAATGTGTTATAGATGTACTAAAGAGAACGATTAGTCGAACAACTGAAATTAACTGGTCAATTTTTTATCATGACCTTTTGATAGGGTTTCCTATGCAGTGTGTAAATATGTATACTAAACAAAAAATAGGAATAATAGAATGCGTCAACAATATTTTTAATTTTCTGAATCGCAAAGATATAGCTGCGTATATTAAAAAATATTGCAATAGTTCTGTGCTTGATAGAATGTCACGAAGCCGTATATGTATTGCTAATTATATAATCAAAAGACGAACTAAGCAAGCTGTATATAGAATAAAATCAAATTTAACTTGAAGAGGAATGCTATGGCAGAGAAGTCAAGAACAGAAAACTCAATACTAAATATAAATTTTAGCATAATCAGCCAGTTGATAAAGATTATCTTTTCGTTCTTATCTCGAACAGTATTTATATATGTGCTAGGTAAAGAAATACTTGGCATTAACGGAGTATATGCAAGTATATTAAGCTATTTGGCTTTAAGCGAACTAGGAATCGGTACGGCAGTTACTTTTACACTATATAAGCCGATTGCAGAAAAAAATATTGAAAAGATTAAATCAATAGTTCAGTTTTATCGGAGAGTTTATAAGATAATAGGTTTTGTTATCCTGGGAACAGGTTTACTAATCCTTCCTTTTTTACAGATTATTGTTTCAGACTATCATTTGACCACCGACTTATATTTCGCATATGTAATTTATGTCGTAAATATTGCGTCAAGTTATTTGTTGTTTTCTTATAGGCAAGTCTTATTGGTTGCGTCGCAAAAAAAACATAAAATTGAGAAAACAAATATAATTTGTTATTTTATTACAAATTGTGTTCAAATTGTGCTGTTGCTATTTTATCATAATTATATATTATATTTAGCAATTCAGTTTTTGACTCAGAATGCTCAACAATATTGGGTATATAAAATTGTTGAAAAAGAATATCCTTATATAAAGGCCTCTAAGTGTAAATCTCTTTCAGTTGATGATAAGAAGAGCATTGGAAATAGTGTTTTCAGTATTGCGCTTTTTAAAATGGGTGCGGTAATGCTGAACTCAACTGATAATATAATAATATCTGCCTTTATTGGTGTATCTATTGTTGGAATATATTCAAATTATCACCTTTTGATTTCAACGGTTACAGGTTTTATTGGTTTAATATTTACATCGTTAACCGCGAGTGTTGGTAATCTAAATGTGTCCGCAGAGAGTGAGAAAAGAGAAAGAATATTCGATAAAATTTTTTTGGCATCTTCTGTTTTATATGGGGCAGGGGGCATGATGTTATTTCAAATGCTGAATCCCTTTATCACATTATGGTTAGGCGAAGAATTTATTTTTTCTGATCTCACGGTGTTTGTGTTTGTGATGGACTTTATTCTTGCTGGATATATGATACCAATTGATACCTTTAAAGATGCTTGTGGTGTTTTTAAAGTAGGGAGGTACAGACCATTACTTACAATAATTATTAATGTGTTCATGTCTATTGTTTTAGCAAAAATTATGGGAATAACAGGCATTGTTCTAGCAACAAGCATTAGTAGGTTATTGACGACATTTTGGATCGATTCTATGTATACATATGAATTAGTGTTTAATAAGAAAGCATTCAGGTATTATTTCACATTTATTAGGTATGTAGTATATGATTTTTTAGGAATAGGACTTCTTTTCATTATTCGCTCTAAAGTTATTGCTTTGAACTTGAGCCCGGTATTGTATTTCTTTATTACAATATTGTATTCTACTATTTTCATAATATCATATATATTCCTTATATATGGAAGAAAACGAGATTTTCTTGAATTGAAAAATCTCATATTTCGGATATTAAAAAGAAAAATTCATTGATGATAGAAATGTGGCGATGTGTCAAGAGAAAAATAAAAAGGTTTTCTGGGAAAAGGGTAACCTTAATGCGAGGAGATTTAGTTATGGTCAAAGGACAAATAAAATGGATAAAAGAACATACGATTGATAATTTCTTAAAGTGGTATAGGCGGAGCTTTTTATTAAAGAATAAAAATTTTACAATAATTTCCAATAATTGTTGGGGAGGGAAAATCTATCAACGATATGGTCTTCCATACACGTCCCCAACCATCGGCTTAACGTTCTTTGCAGATGAGTATTTGAAATTTGTTCAAAATCTGGAATATTATCTTTCTCTGGATTTGAAATTCATTCCCAAAAAAAAATCAAAATATTATGATTTTTATACAGAAAGAGATAGATATTACCCGATAGGATTACTGGATGATGTTGAGATCGTCTTTTTGCATTACAAAAGCGAAAAAGAGGCATACGAAAAATGGAACCGTAGAAAAGCCAGAATGAACTGGGATAATTTGATTGTGAAATTTAACGATCAGAATAGAGCAACAGCGGACCATATCAAGGCATTTGATAAACTTTCGTTTAAAAATAAGTTGTGTTTTGTTGCTCATGTTGTTGACGGTACTGATTGTACAATTCAGTTTACTGAATTTGAACATGATGACTATGTTAAAAACGATATTACATCATATAGCCGCTATTTAAATATTGATAAATATTTAAATGATCATACAGAATAAATGGAGACAGGAGAAATGAAGGTTGCAATTATTACTATGCACGCTGCCAGAAATTATGGAGCCGTTCTTCAGACATACGCGCTACAACATTATTTTGAAGAAATGGGAAATGAAGTAGAAATAATTGATTACAAATTGCCTAATCAGACTATAAAAGGTTATTTACTTAATATAAACAACAAATTTAAAAAAAACCCAATTATTAAACTTGCATATTTAGCTAAAACACTATATCCCAAACATATTACAACAAGACTATTTAGGGATTTTCAGGAGAGAAGGTTAAAGCTATCAGAACCCGTGACGCTTGACGAAGAGAAAAGATGGAACTTTCCGAAGGCAGATATATATTGCTCTGGCAGTGATCAAATATGGAATCCCAGAGCAAATGGCGGCTTTAACCCGGTTTACTTTCTGGATGGGGTGACCGGAAAGAAAATATCATATGCTTCTAGTATTGGTATACCTGATTTGACTGATAAAGAAGGTAAAATAATAAAAGAATATTTGAAAGATTACTGTTTTATTTCTGTTCGTGAGCTTTCGAGTATTCCGATCTTGAAAAACCTTGGATATCGACCAGTCTGTGTACTTGATCCAACATTGTTGTTAGGACAAGAAGAATGGAGATATTTTTCACATGGACAGGTCGAGGAAGAATCGTACTTACTGGTGTACTATTTTGGAAATGCAAAATCTATTTTGAATATTGCACGCCAGATTGCACAAAAGAAAGGCTTAAAAATACGGAGGATTTCTGTTGGATTTGAAAAGTATTCCAACGATGATGTAATTGAAAAGTTTGTAACTCCAGAAAGATTTGTTTCATTATTCTTAAACGCTGCTTATGTGATTACCAATTCCTTCCATGGAACTATTTTTTCCATTAACTTTGAAAAACAATTTTTGAGTTATCCAATAACAGAAAATAATGCTAGGTTCGATAGTGTTTTTCAAATGTTTGATTTACAAGAGAGAAATCTGCGTAGGTATTCTGGAGAGGAATATAAAGAATTGTCAGATATTGACTATGTGAAAGTTTCGGGGATATTGGAAGAAAAAAGAGAAGAATCGTATGTGTATTTGAAACGTGCATTACGATAAGAGGTATAGTGATGAAAAAAGCAGTCTTTCTTATTCCGTATTTTGGGAAATTACCACATTATTTTTCTGTGTGGTCAAAAACCGCAAAAGCAAATTCGGAGTATGATTTCTGGGTAATTACAGACGATAATACAGTGACATCTATATCTGAGAACATCAAAATAGTATTTATGTCTTTTGCTGAGCTGGTGGAAAAAGCTCAAAAAAAGTTCTCATTCACCTTAGGATTAAAAACGCCAAGAAAATTATGTGATTTCAAGCCAACATATGGGTACATATTTGAAGATGAAATAAAAGAATATCTGTATTGGGGATATTGTGACATTGATATTGTGCTTGGAGATCTGAGTAGATGTATTCCAATTGAAGCCGGTTATGATAAATTATTTGTCCATGGACATATGACTTTATTCAAGAATAATTATGAGATGAACAGATTGTTTATGAAGCAAGTTGATTTTCCGGAAACATATTGGAAGATATTAGCGGATGCAGAAAATCATATATTTGATGAATCTTCGGATGGGTTAAACATAAATTTGATTGCTGAAAAAAGTGGCATAAATACATATTTTGATTATAAAATTGCGGATATAAATCCATATTCATTTTTATTTAGGAGATCATTATATGACTATGGTTCCGCGAGTAAAAGGAATAGGAGTGTAAAAACAGAGAATATTATTAAGCAAATATTCTATTGGAATGATGGAAAATTATACCGATATGCGCTGAATAATGCTGATGCTTTAGTGGTAGAGGAGTTTCGCTATTTTCATTTCCAAAAAAGAAATATTCAGCTTGAAGATATTGCAGAATGTGATTCCTTTTTGGTTATTCCTAATAGGATAATGCCGTTTGAGGGTGAAATTACAAAAGAATTAGTTAATAGATATACAAAAGACAAGCTAATTTATCCACAGTATTTCCAATTAAAATGGAGAAATTTGAAGAAGAAGCTTAGGCGGTGATTATGAAGTGTTAGTATTAAAAGAAAAAAAAGAATGTACAGGTTGCGGAGCTTGTGCAGCAAAGTGTCCCCAAAACGCAATTGAGATGAAACCGGATGAAGAAGGATTTTTATATCCGGATATACAAAATGATATTTGTATTCATTGCGATATTTGTATGAAAATATGTCCTCAAAACGGAAATGATTATGTAAATCAAGGGGCAATAGAGTTTTGGGGTGGAAAAATAAAAGATGAAACCATATTGATGAAAAGTTCATCAGGCGGAGCATTTTCGGCTATTTGTAATGTTCTTGATGATGATGCAATCATTTGTGGAGCAACTTATGATGATGAACTGAAAGTGCATCATCGTTGGTGTGTAAATGGTGATGAAATAGATATTTTTAGAAAATCTAAGTACTTACAAAGTAATGTTGGTGATATATATGGAAAAGTAAAAAGATTTTTAAATGAAGGAAAGACCGTCCTGTTTAGTGGAACAGCGTGCCAGGTATCAGGTCTATATGCATATTTGGGCGATAAACCAGACAGGTTATATACAGTAGATTTGATTTGCCATGGAGTTCCAAGCCAAAAAGTTTTTGACTCTTATTTAAGAAGTCTCCAAAAAAAAGAAGGCTTTGATATTTGCAAGTTTTCCTTTAGAGATAAAAGCTACTTTTGGGGTGATTGGGAAATAGGAACAGCCTTTGGAAATGACAAACAGTGGAAACATCAGGCTTGGGGTCAGGATTTCTATATGTCTGGTTTTTTGAGAGCAATGTTTTACAGACCTGTTTGCTATTCTTGTCAATATGCTAATTCAGAAATTAAACGTCCGGCGGATCTGACAATTGGTGACTTCTGGGGAAGTAAATCAGTGAATCCTTCATATGATGACAAAAAAGGTAGTTCACTAATCGTAGTTAATTCTGAAAAAGGAAATGCATTGATTTTGAAGATGCAGGAAATAATGGAGTTGACATTAGTTGATCGTGAACGAGCAGTAAGAGAAAACCATAATCTGATTGAGCCAACAAAGGAAAATCAAAAAAGAGAAGAATTTTTTCAACGATTAAATCAGGGACAAGATTTTCTGGATATAATGAAAGATTATAGAAAGGGAACATCACATTCTCAGAAAATCAGAGTACTGTTTACGAAAATCGCTCCATGGATTGTTGAACGGAAAAGACGAAAGGTACGTCAGGAACGTCAATCAAGAATATAAATTTAAAAGTAGAATTTGAGGAGCATAGTCATGTTGTATGTTTATCTGTTTTTAGCCATAGTGATATTCATTGCGGTTGGGATGAGCATACTGAAGGAGCATACAGATTTAAGTACATTTTCTGTGTAGATGTGGAGCTTCTTTGTAATATTTGCTGGTATTGTATATTATATTTTTTCAAGACCATCAGAAACAGAAATATTAGTAAAGTTGGAAGTGTTTTGTGTTCGGAAACGTTGTTCTTAAATTATGGAACAATATTTTTTTAATTTCGGATGACTTTTCAAATGCAGTTCGTCTAAGAAAAACCAAAATAATATCCGAATATTGTATGATGTGAGGATGTTTCGAAACGAATGATCTGATTATGAATGTTCTTGGTGCTATTGTTGCATTCCACCATAATAGAATTATTTTTAAAGTAAGAAATAGTAGGGGTGAAAAGAAAAATGATTAAATTATTTGGCAAAACAATTTTAGTAACCGGAGCTGCTGGTTTTATCGGTTCCAATCTGGTTTTAGAGCTTTTGAATACGCAGTCACCGCTCACAATTATTGGAATCGACAGTTTGAACGATTATTATGATGTGTCTATAAAAGAGTGGCGTCTGTCTGAAATTCAGAGATGTGCAGAGGAACACCCAGATTCTACATGGACTTTTATAAAAGGAAACATTGCAGACAAATCGCTGATTGATTCCATCTTCCATGACTACAATCCGGACATTGTAGTGAACCTAGCGGCTCAGGCTGGTGTGCGTTACAGCATCACCAATCCGGATGTATACATAGAATCTAATCTGATTGGCTTCTACAACATTCTGGAAGCCTGTCGTCATTCCTATGACAATGGTGCAAAAGGTGTAGAGCATTTGGTTTATGCCTCTTCCAGCTCTGTTTACGGTTCTAACAAGAAAGTGCCGTACAGCACAGAGGATAAGGTGGACAACCCGGTGTCCCTCTATGCTGCAACTAAGAAATCCAATGAGCTGTTGGCTCATGCCTACAGCAAGCTCTACAACATTCCGTCTACCGGATTGCGTTTCTTTACAGTTTATGGCCCTGCAGGACGTCCGGATATGGCTTACTTTGGTTTTACCGATAAGCTGCTGAAGGGCGAGACGATCCAAATTTTCAACTATGGCAACTGCAAGCGTGATTTCACCTATGTGGACGACATTGTGGAAGGTGTCAAGCGTGTGATGCAGGGAGCGCCGGAAAGAAAGATTGGAGAGGATGGTCTGCCGGTTCCTCCGTATGCAGTCTATAATATCGGCAATAACCGGCCAGAAAACCTGTTGGATTTCGTGGATATTCTGCAGCAGGAGTTGATCCGTGCAGAGGTACTGCCTGAGGATTATGACTTTGAAGCACATAAAGAGCTTGTTCCGATGCAACCGGGAGATGTGCCGGTTACCTATGCAGATACCAGCGATTTGGAGCGTGATTTCGGGTTTAAGCCGAGTACCGATTTGAGAACAGGTCTGCGTCGATTCGCAGAATGGTATAAGGAGTTTTACGAGATATAGAACCAACCAGTGTGAAGGTTTTGTAATCACCACACTGTAGAAGGAGAGCAACAAGATGAACAAGAAAATTGCAGTTGCAGGAACTGGTTATGTCGGTCTGTCTATTGCAACACTTTTAGCACAACACAATCATGTTGTGGCAGTTGACATTATTCCTGAAAAAGTGGAGATAATCAATAGTCGCAAGTCTCCTATCCAGGATGAGTACATTGAGAAATATCTGGCTGAAAAAGAGCTGGATTTAACCGCAACACTGGATGGTGAAGCAGCATATAAAAATGCTGAGTTTGTTGTGATCGCAGCACCTACCAACTATGACAGCAAGAAGAACTATTTCGATACTTCTGCGGTAGAAGCTGTTATTAAGCTGGTTATGCAGGTGAATCCGGATGCCATTATGGTTATCAAGTCCACGGTTCCGGTAGGCTATACAGCAAACATCCGTAAGAAGATGGGCAGTGAGAATATTATCTTCAGTCCGGAGTTCCTGCGTGAATCTAAGGCTCTGTATGATAATTTGTATCCGTCAAGAATTATCGTTTCAACTGATGGAAGCGAAAGACTGAATACTTCGGCAAAGACCTTTGCAGAGCTTCTGCAGGAAGGTGCTATCAAAGAAAACATTGACACTCTGGTTATGGGTTTTTCCGAAGCAGAAGCGGTCAAGTTGTTTGCTAATACATATCTTGCGCTGCGTGTGTCCTACTTCAATGAACTGGATACCTATGCTGAAATGAAGGGACTAAGCACGCAGGACATTATCAATGGCGTTTGCCTTGACCCTCGCATTGGTTCGCATTATAATAATCCAAGCTTTGGATATGGCGGTTACTGTTTGCCGAAGGATACCAAGCAGCTTCTTGCCAACTATGCGGATGTTCCGCAGAACATGATGTCCGCTATCGTTGAGAGCAACAGAACACGGAAAGACTATATTGCAGATAGGGTGCTGGAGATCGCCGGTGGATATGAAGCAAACAGCGCCTATGATGCCAGCAAGGAAAAAGAAGTAATCGTCGGTGTGTATCGTTTGACCATGAAGGCAAATTCTGATAACTTCCGGCAGTCCTCCATACAGGGTGTTATGAAGCGTATCAAAGCTAAGGGAGCAACGGTTATTATTTACGAGCCGACTTTGGAAGATGGAACGACTTTCTTTGGTAGTAGAGTGGTAAATAATCTGGCTGCTTTCAAAGAGCAGGCACAGGCGATTATTGCAAACCGCTATGATAGCTGTCTTGACGATGTGAAAGAAAAAGTATATACTCGTGATCTGTTCCAGAGAGATTAACTGTTCTTAGCATTATTTCACAATCAAAGAATTGTTTCTCAGGCTTTAGCAGAGAAACGGAGGGGATACATTTTACGAGAAAATGTAACCGAACTTTGTTTTTTGTCATACATTTGTAGATGTTTGCAGAGGCGGACAATAACCGTATCCCGTAGACAGAGCAAAATGTATGTGGTATAATTTATTAGTTAAACATCCCTATCATATTTATTGATACAGGAGGCACCAACAATGGGACGTTATTTTGGAACAGACGGTTTCCGTGGGGAAGCCAATATCAATTTGACTGCTGACCATGCTTACAAAGTAGGCCGGTTCTTGGGCTGGTATTACAATGAGAAGCGTAGCCGCGCCGGGGAAGAGGGCAGACCGATTAAAGAAGGTCCCGCCCGGATTGTCATCGGCAAGGATACCCGGCGGTCCAGCTATATGTTTGAGTATGCTCTGGTGGCTGGTCTGGTGGCCTCCGGTGCGGATGCGTATATGCTGCATGTTACCACCACGCCGTCTGTAGCCTATATTGCCCGTGTGGACGATTTCGATTGCGGTATCATGATCTCTGCCAGCCATAACCCCTTCTATGATAACGGCATCAAGCTGATCAACGACCAGGGTGAGAAGATGGATGAGGAGACCATCAACTTGGTAGAGGACTATCTGGATGGCAAGCTGGTGGCCTTCGGTCAGGAGTGGCCGGAGCTGCCCTTTGCTCAGAAGGAGAAAATCGGCTGTACCGTGGACTATGTCTCTGGCCGTAACCGGTATATCGGTTACCTGATCTCTCTGGGCATGTACTCTTTCCGTGGCGTAAAAGTTGGCTTGGACTGCGCCAACGGTTCCAGCTGGAACATTGCCAAGGCTGTTTTTGACGCTCTGGGCGCGGACACCTATGTGATCAATGCGGAACCCAATGGCCTGAATATCAACCTGAATGCTGGATCCACCCACATCGAGGGCTTGCAGAAGTTCGTGGTGGAAAAGGGCCTGGATATTGGCTTTGCTTATGACGGTGACGCGGACCGTTGCCTGTGTGTGGATGAAAAGGGCAATGTAGTTACCGGCGACCACATTCTGTATATTTATGGCCGCTATATGAAGGAGCGGGGCAAGCTGGTGACCAATACGGTGGTGACCACTGTCATGTCCAACTTCGGCCTGTATAAGGCCTTTGACGAGCTGGGCATCGACTATGCTAAGACAAAAGTGGGCGACAAGTATGTGTACGAGTATATGCAGCAGAGCGGAGCCCGGATCGGTGGGGAACAGAGCGGACACATCATTTTCTCCAAGTATGCCAGCACCGGCGATGGTATCCTCACCTCTTTGAAGATGATGGAAGTGATGATGGCGAAGAAGAAGCCTATGAGCGAGCTGGCAGCGCCTCTGGCCATCTATCCTCAAGTGCTGGAAAATGTTCGTGTGACGGATAAGGCAACCGCTCGGGGAGACAAGGAAGTTCAGGCTGCGGTAGAGCGGGTGACAGCAGCCCTGGGCGACACTGGCCGGATCTTGGTCCGGGAATCCGGAACAGAGCCTGTCCTGCGGGTTATGGTCGAAGCGCCTGAGCAGGAAACTTGCCAGAAGTATGTGGACGAAGTGGTTGACATTATCCGGAAAAACGGATATGTTGTCGAGTAAAAATTAAACTTGCTGTATGCAAACATCGGATCGGGATCCTGAAAAAGGGTGCCGATCCGATGTTATATAGAGCACTTGTCCGTGTCATGAGGCTGAAACCCTAGAAAGTATATACCTACTGGTATAATACGAACCCCTTATTCTGGGTTGGAAGCTACATAAGGACAATGGAATCAAAGTATTGTTCTTGAAAACGGACCTTTTCTATGATTTCTTCCTTGGTAAACGATTGTTCCACAGGCGCAACAACCCATTTTTCCTCCACGTCGTTCCTCCTGTGTATGATGGCGATCACTTTCCCGGTAAATTCCTTGACAGGTTCGTTGACCCCCAATAGATAGGCGTCCTGCTCTTCACCGTCGGGGGCGAAGGTACCTTGAATATAGCCGTAATTGATGGGATAGAAAAGGTTGGGGTGCTCCGGATGGAATGTCCCTATTTCTCTATCGATGGTGATCGTTACAATTTGTCCCAGCATCGTGTCCTCCTGTTTGCGGGGTTGTGTTTCCGGTTCTATTGTACCACATTTCCTGTAATCTGCCAGGGGGGATTGGCCGGAGCAGGGATGTAAAACCCGGCTTTCTCACTGGTTGTGGACCACCTTAGGAGTGAGACGGTTACTCCCGGTGGGGGGCGAAAATGGATTTCCGCATTCTTGCAGCGGAGAGAAAACCCGATTATAATAAAAAGATGAGAGATTCTTCCGGGGACAGGATGTAGACGGAAGAATCATGCAGGAGGCAGGCGGGAAGGGCCTGGGAGGGGGGAGAAACTTGGAACTGTCTGAACTGGCAGCTTATGTTCGAGAGAAATACCACATGCAGGAGCAGCACAAATGGGCAGATTTTCCTGGCTTTTCCGTTTTGACACACCCACACACGGGAAAATGGGTGGCTCTACTCATGCGTCACTGGGATGAGGATTGCGGCGAAGAAATCCAGCGGTGTGACCTCAAATGTGGCCAGCAGGTTTTATACGAACAGCCCCAGCCCTTCTTGTCAAAGCCCTTTCGCATGAAAGGCCCCAAATGGGTGGGCATCACTTTTGAGGATGGGACAAATCCTCAGGTGGTATTCCAGCTGTTTGACCGAGCGATTTCTTCTGAGGACCAGGAAGGCTGTACGATTGTACTGCAGCATGCGCCTGTTCAACAGACAGTGATTTATCCCAGCGAACCTTTTCCTCCGGTTCAAAAATCATTTCCCCCTCTCGGTGTGAGGGTTCCGGGAAAGATTCAGGAAATGCTTCGTCTGTATGAACACGGGGACGAGTCTTTCCGGGAGAAATGTTATAATTTCTGGAAACAGGGCAAGTTTATGGAGGACTACGAGGACAACGAACCGTGGACCGGGGATTACAAGCGGTATTTCCCCACCTATCACGATTTAAATGTCCGGCAGCTTCGGGGTTATTTTACCTGGAGAACTCAGGTTCGGAAAGGGAAATACACGCCCATTGCAGCATCCTTTGCCTATCTCTATGTGTATGAACTTCTCAACGGGATTGGAGCAAGCTCCCCGGAGGACAGCTTGGAGAAACTTCGGAATTTCCAGGAAAAGTTTGTGAATTCCGGAATCGGGGATCCGGCCATGGAGGGCAATCTTCGCAATTGGATGCTGGAATTTGCTGTGGTTCAAGGCGTTTCCCCGGAACTGGCCCGGCAATATGTGGAGCCGGAACTTTTACGGCAGGACGATGCTCTAGAGAAATTGGCCCATCCTGAAGAGGCCGGGGACCAGGAGCTTTTCTCCGCTATTTGCACCTTTGAAGGGAAAAAGCTGGGGGAATCCCCTGTGCTGCAAAAAGGAGAATCCGGTGGGAAGCATCTATTTGCCCAGGTTTGGCGAACTGCCTGGAAACACTACCACGAAAACGGCAAAAATCTATTTGCCGTCTGTTTTGGGGAAAAGCAGTTTCTTTCCTGGTATCCCTTGGGTAACGCGGTTTATTGGGAAGAACAACCGCACCCGGACGGAGTGTATGTTCTCGATCCCTGCCGGACTTATCGTTGTCAGCAGGGCAGCTGGCAGGTAGAGGAGTATAACAAACTGTATTATAATAAAAACAAGTTTCAGGCCCTGTTCCATGAGGCGGACCGGCAGCTGAGAAAATATCTGAAAACAGGACGGTATCTCCGGGAAAAACCAGAGGAGGCTTGGGCGACGCCTTTTGTGGAAGCGGTGGTGGAACAAGACCAACGGGAACGGCTGGAAGCTGCCAAGCCCAAAATTGTCATTGACCTTTCCAATCTGGATCAGATTCGGCGGGATGCGGTCCTTACCCGGGACAGCCTTCTCACGGAAGAGGAAAGACAAGAGATCCCGGAGGACAGGCCGGAGTTGCCTGTGCCCCAGGAAAATTCCCCTGTCGTTTCCCAGGAGACCCATTCAGAAGGCACGGATGTTCCCGGGTTGGATCAGATACATTCCCAGATCTTACGGGCTCTTCTGCAAGGAGAGTCACCGGAGCCCATTCTCCGATCCCATCACCTGATGGCTTCCGTGGTAGCAGATACCATCAACGAAGCGTTTCTGGACCGATTGGGAGACACCGTGTTGGAATTTGATGGCAGTACACTTGCAGTGGTTGAGGATTACAGGGAAGACATTCTGGATATGCTGGAGGATAGATCGGATGAGTGAAGAAAAGAAAAGGGTACCCAAGCGGATTGCCCAGACTATACTGAATTCCTTAAAAGGGGGTGTAGTTCCCAGAATCGGCCTGCCCTATATCACCGTGGGCAGGAAAAGTGAAATTGAGGCCCTGCTTCACGATGTGGACATCATTGCGGAGGGGGGCGCCTCCTTCCGTTTCATTGTGGGGCGGTACGGTTCCGGTAAAAGTTTTCTGCTCCAGACCATTCGGAACTATGTGATGGACCGGGGCTTTGTGGTGGCGGATGCAGACCTGTCTCCGGAAAGACGTCTGCAAGGAACACGAGGCCAGGGATTAGCCACCTATCGGGAGCTGATCGGCAACCTGTCCACCAAGACGAAGCCGGAAGGCGGCGCGTTGACCTTGGTGCTGGACCGGTGGATCAGCAGTGTTCAAGGGGAAGCTGTTCAGGAGACCGGTTTGGAACCGGGCGATCCGGCCCTGACCAAGGAGGTGGACCGAAGAATTTATCAGGTGATCGCCTCCTTGAGCGAACTGGTACACGGCTTTGAGTTTGCCAGGCTTCTTTCCCTGTATTACCACGCCTATGTGGACGGGGACGATGAGACAAAACTGAAGGTGGTGCGTTGGTTTCGGGGCGAGTATGCCACCAAACGGGAGGCGAAGGAAGAACTGGGGGTCAACCTGCTGATTACCGATGACAACTGGTATGAGTATTTGAAGATCTTTGCAGTGTTTTTCCGCTTGGCCGGTTATGCGGGTATGATGGTGATGATCGATGAGCTGGTAAACCTATATAAGATTCCCAACGCTATTACCCGTCAGTACAACTATGAAAAGCTTCTCACCCTCTACAACGACACCTTGCAGGGCAAAGCCCGATACCTGGGATTTCTCATGGGTGCCACGCCCCAGGCCATTGAAGATAAGCGCCGGGGCGTATACAGTTATGAAGCGCTTCGTTCCCGTTTGGCAGAGGGGAAATTCTCCAAGCCCGGAACCCGGGACCTTCTGGCCCCTGTCATCCATCTGGATCCCCTGACTCCCGAGGAGATGACGGTGCTTTGTGAGAAGCTCTGGGAGATGCACCAGGATCTTTACGGCCACCAGAGAAGTCTTACCACTCAGGAGCTGGCAGGATTTATCAAGCTGGAGTATAGCCGCATTGGGGCGGATCAGAACATCACCCCTCGGGAAGTGATCCGGGACTTTATCGAGCTGCTGGATCTGCTGTATCAGAACCCTTCCATGACCTTGGAGGATCTGCTTCAATCGGATGAGTTCACCTACACCCAGGCGGTTTCCCAAGAGATAGATCAAAAATATGCGGAGTTTACCCTATGAACATCTATGATCGGTACGCGCCATTTATCCAGGATTACATTTACCGCTCCGGTTGGCAGGCGTTGCGTGGGGTGCAGAACGCTGCCGGGGAGGCCATTTTCGGCAGCGATGACAATGTGCTTCTGACGGCGTCTACGGCGTCCGGAAAAACCGAGGCAGCTTTTTTCCCCATCCTGACTTTGCTGGACGAGGATCCTCCCAAAAGCGTGGGAGTATTGTATATCGCTCCGTTGAAAGCCCTGATCAACGACCAGTTTGGCAGGCTTTCCCAGTTGTGTCAGGAGGCGGGGATCCCTGTCACCCGCTGGCATGGAGACGTGGCCCAGTCTCAAAAGCGGAAACTGCTGCAAAAACCCCGGGGCATATTGCAGATCACTCCGGAATCCCTGGAGTCCTTGATGATCAACAAGCATATGGAGATTGCCGCCTTGTTTGGGGACTTGCGGTTTGTGGTCATCGATGAGATTCACTCTCTGCTGCGAGGAGATCGGGGAATGCAGACCTTTTGCCTGATTCAGCGGATGTGCAGGACCGCCGGATGTGATCCCAGGCGGATTGGATTGTCGGCCACCATCGGCAATCCGGAGGCTGCGGGAAAGTTTCTGGCCTCCGGGGGCAGCCGCCCAACCAGGATTCCCGCCTGCGAAGGGGGCAGGGAGGTGTGGCGGCTTTCCATGGAGCATTTTTTTAATACGGCCCCCCAGGCAGATGAGGGTAAGCTGAATGTGCCCCATGCTCCTCTGCTGGAACCTCCGGGGGACACTGCTCCTAAAGCGGCGGACCCGGGCATCGGATACATTTTTGAGCACACCCGGGGCAAGAAATGTCTTGTCTTCACCAATTCCCGGGAAGAGTGTGAAGCTGTATGTCAAAGCCTGAGACAATATTGTGAAGTCAACCACGAGCCTGACCGGTTTCTCATCCATCATGGGAACCTTTCCGCCTCTTATCGGGAAAGCGCGGAGGTGGAGATGAAGGATGACGATTCCCTGATGTCCGTCTGTGCCACCGCCACCTTGGAGTTGGGCATTGACATCGGCAGACTGGAACGGGCCTTTCAGATAGACGCTCCTTTTACGGTATCCGGCTTTTTGCAGCGGATGGGCCGGACCGGCAGGCGGGGCGACCCTTCGGAAATGTGGTTTGTCATGCGGGAAGATCACCCGGAACCCCGTGCCATGCTGCCTGACATGATTCCCTGGTATTTGATTCAGGGAATTGCCCTGGTGCAGCTGTATCTGGAGGAACGCTTTGTGGAACCTCCCCGGACAGGTCGGCTGCCCTTTAGTCTGCTGTATCACCAGACCATGAGCACACTGGCTTCCTGCGGCGAGATGACACCGGGAGAACTTGCCTCTCGGGTGCTCAGTCTGTCCTGTTTCCATCGGATCACCCAGGAAGATTACAGAATCCTTCTTCGGCACTTGCTGGAAATCGATCACATTGCGCAGACGGAAAATGGTGGTTTGATTGTGGGTCTTGCGGGAGAGCGGGTTGTGAACAACTACAAGTTTTACGCGGTTTTCCGGGAGAATATCGAGTATTCCGTCCGCACAGGTTCCGAGGAGCTGGGGACCATTGTTAAGCCGCCGCCTGTTGGGGATAAAATCGCCATTGCCGGCAGAGTCTGGGCGGTGGATGAGGTGGATCACCAGAAACGAGAGGTCTACTGCACACTGGTAAAAGGCAATATTCCGGCATACTTTGGGGATGTGCCGGGAGACATCCATACCCACATCCTGGAACGAATGTACAGGGTATTGCAGGAGCAGAAACAGTATCCTTACCTGATGAAGCATGCAGTGTGCCGGCTGGAGGATGCCCGAGTCAGTTTTCAAAATTCCGGAATGGAAGGTCACCCGCTGGTGCATCTTGGAGGGAATATGTGGGCCCTGTTCCCCTGGTTGGGAAGCTACGCTTTTTTGGCTTTGGAGCGTTTTTTGAAAATTCGCTGTGGAAAAAGGCTGGGGCTCAGAGGCATGAGCCCTGCCCGGCCTTACTATCTTCAGTTTACCATGAAGGTGGGCGAGGAGGATTTCTACCGGATTGTGGCGGAAGAAGCCGCTAAAGATTTTGACCCTTTGGAACTGGTGTACCCCAAAGAGGTGCCTGTTTTTGAGAAGTATGATGAGTTTGTGCCGGAAGAGCTGGTACGCAAGGGGTTTGCCTTGGGTGTGCTGGATGTGGAAGGTATGAAGCACCGGGTACAAAGCTGGATAGATATTCCTTCAGGGCCGGCGCGACCTCCAGTTTGACTACTGATCTCTTCTGCGGACGGGAATTTTCTCTGGGCGGGAAAGACCCTAGTGGGTCTAGGAAACCGGAGAAAGAAGACGGAAAGGAGCGATTGCAGGATGACAAAGTGTTTTCGGCGAAGAGGAACCGTTCTCCGGGTAGCCTGGTTGCTTGGAATGACCCTGCTTTTGGCTGTCAGCCTTTCGGGGTGCATCTGGTACCGCCCCCTGACCCTTTCCGGCATGAAAGAATTCGAAACCAAGGTTCGCAGCAAATATCCTCTTTCTGTAGTAACCTGTCAATTTACTTATGAGGCTGGGGTGGCGATTACCGTATATCGATTTGGTTTTGATGAAGAAACCGCCTATGGGATTCTCTCCCAGTTACAGCCCATTGTCCGGGACGAGGAATTTATCCAGGAGCTATTTGAGCTTTTTGAAGAAGAGCGGCCAAACGAGCACAATTGGGAGCTGGGATACCGTCCCGGAATTCGACTCCACCTGACAGCTTTGTGGACCGACCGCTACCAATTTTCTGCCAGGTCGACCAAAGAAGGGTACAACTCGGGATGGGATCCGGATTCCTATACCTGGGATGGTTATACCACCTGGTACGGCACCGAGTTTGTGGATCATGTTCCTCGTGAAATTACCTCAGAGGAAATCCAGCAGAAAATTGACCGGTATTCTTAAAATCGAAAATGGATCTGGTGGAGAAAAAATATGGAAAAGTGATTCCATGAAGAATATTGTGTTACAAATTCAATACAGCAAACCGTGAAGTTGGAGAGAACAGGAATCAGGCCTTTCCAGAGAATCAGCAGTGCTGAAGGCATGCTTCATTCCGGTGGTTCGATATCGGTCCGAGGGGACACTTCGCATGGTTTGCAATTGCTTGGTATTTATGTTATATTTAATATGAATTTAATATCTAGAGTTTTCTTAGCAAATAAATTCTATATAACGGTTAGATACGAAAATTGATGCCTTATTGATGATCCACTAGAAAAAAGCCCGGATGATGTTCGAACGGGAAGTTTTACACCTACATCTCTCTAAATTGCCCCGATTCATGTTTTTCCGTATATCTTGTGAGGAAAGCGGAATTGGCTGGGGCAGGGGGAAGAGATAGAATGGATTGGAAAGGGGAAACAAGTCATGGAAACTTTTCTGCCGTTGAGTGAGATTTTACGGTCCGTACAACGGGAATTGATTCAGTCCGAAGACCGGAGAGAACAAGAGGGTGCTCCGATTCTCTTTCAGACCTCGGGTATGGAGATTGAACTGACCACTGTGATCCAACAAGATGCAAGCGGAAAATTGAAGATTGGCATTCCTCTTTTCAATGGGGAAACAGACCTTTCCTCTGTTTCCAAAAAATCCCAAACCATCAAACTGAAATTTGACGTGACCTGCCTGCCCAATTTTGACGAAGATAATCTATTCTCGCCCGCCAGGAGTCAGCGGTCCAGTGGAAGGTTCCCCGAAATGGAGGGGGATCCTCGTGGATCCTAAAGTGGGCGATTCCGTGCGGTCAACCTTTGACAGCTTTGTTTATCAGATAGACCTAGCTTGCACGAAAGAAGAACTAAACGAGAGTTTTATGCTCCATGAAACAGAAGGGATTCTGTCCCCTCCATTGCGGTCATTGCTCCATGAACATTGCCATCTCATTCAGTACGCAACCACGATTTTTGGCTATTACATGAACCTGGTGGAAACATTTCAAAGAAATGCGATGGTATCCCTGGTGAATTGCTGCCTTGAAGATAAGGTGGATCCCTATGGTGTTGTCCATCAAATTATGGCAAGAAACGGTTTGCCAAAGGAAAATACATATTATTACGATTGGGCTCTGGGGGAAATTGTCAGGATCCAATTGACAGGAACCTTTGATGAGCTGACCGAATACCTGTGCCGAATCATGAAAGGCAATGGTTTTCTGGATTATTATGGAGAGCTGGACCTTTTTTTAAGTAGGCTTTCCCATATTCCTAAGAAGCTAAGGGCTGATTTTTTATCCCCGGAGGTGGACCCACAGATAGCCAAACAGCTTTTAGCGGCTTCATTTATGAACGACGGCCTTCAAATCAATGTTTCCTCCATTTTGGAGAGCCAAGCTCATCTCACCCAGTATTTTTTTGATTCTGTTGCAGACGAGGCGTTTTGTGCGATGATGAAGCCCCAGCAGCTGACCAGGGAAAAAGCCAATTATCTGGTTCCTTTACAGCTTTACTGGAAAACTCATCAATTCGATCTCCAAAATCCCGAGGACTTTATGTCCTTTAAGCTGGGATTTTTCGCTATCTGTGATTTGGCCTTGAACGCGCCTATGCTTCCCTTTTATCGTCATCCTCTGTTTGATCCTATGACAAGGTTTACCGCCATGATTGTCATGACCCAGAAAATTCGACCTCCCCGACATCTGGAAGACTACAGCCGCTACCAAATGGAATTGGTTCGGTGGTGTGGTCTGTCGTCTCCATGGGAAGACAGCAGAATGCTCCAAAGACAGGGATCCTTTTTTAAGCCATGGAAACAGGTAAGCTCAAATTGTAAAGAAAAGGCATTTCTGGATGCCCAGCGCCTTTTTCAGAACGACAGGCTGATGTCATTCCATTTTCTTTCAGCATCTTTTACGCCGCAAAAGCTGATAGATATCGTCTTTCAGAATGGGTCCCGTTCCATCTTTCGAACAAACTGTGAGGAGTATTTCTTCTTGCGGAATGTCCACGAGTACTACCATCAACTGGTAATGGGGAAGGCAGGCAATGGATCCCATCGGCAGATAGAAGTGTCCATTCCCAATGACCTGGATCAGCCCTCCTATCATTACCTTTCTTTCTGTTGTGAGCAGTTTAATCGCAAACTCAGGCACATTTCCAAAAAACTGCCGTGTATGGTTCTGGTTCCCTCAAAAAAGAAGAAATAGAGCCAAATGCTGGAACTTGTGCTGTGTTTTCCAAGCATCCTTGAAAGTTTCTGTCCCGTAGTTAGATGCAGCTAACTACGGGACCTCGTTTTAGAGTCATATCATGCAATCAAGGCATGATATGGGATAAGAAATAGGTATTATACAGGGAGAAGCTCTTGCATTATAATAGGATCAGAATCCGGAACAAGTTCTCGTCCAGGGAGCTTTTCCCGGGAAATGGTCAAGTAGTCTTGTACAGTAACCTGTAAGGAGGGCGAATCGGATGAGTAAAATGTTAGTGGTCTTTTTCTCTGCCAGTGGGACAACAAAACGCATCGCTGAAAAGCTTGCCTCGGCTATCGATGGCGATCTGTATGAAATCAAGCCTGCGGTGCCCTATACGCCTGCGGACTTAAACTGGCAAAACAAACAGTCTCGCAGTTCTCTGGAGATGAAGGATCCGTTTTCCCGTCCGGAGCTTGAGAACTGCCAACTGGATCTGGCGCCCTATAAAAAGATTTTCTTGGGGTTTCCCATTTGGTGGTACACAGCCCCCACCATTGTTCGCACTTTTTTGGAGAGCTGTGATTTTACAGGGAAAACCGTGATTTTATTTGCCACGTCAGGCGGCAGCGGTTTGGGAAAAACTGCGGAAGATCTGGCATCCAGCTGTCCTGGTGCAAAGCTTGTAAATGGACGGCTGTTCCATGGAACCCCCTCGGACCAGGAACTGCGTCAGTGGGCGGAAAACTTTTAAGGGGAAAAGGAGAGAGAATAATGAATAGAAGAGAGAGAACAGAAGAGAAAGTACAGGAATTGTTTCATACCCCCGCAGCCGGAGAGCAGGGGACCGACCCGGAATTTATGCAGATTTTGCAGGGCTATATTTTTGGGGATCTGTGCTATACCGGCAGCTTGGACAATCGGATGCGTGAATTGATTACCATCACCATCCTCACGTCTCTGAACACACTGCCTCAGTTGAAGGCCCATGTGCAGGCTGGATTGAATGTGGGATGCACGCCGGTGGAAATCCGGGAAGCCGTATACCAATGCGCTCCCTTTATTGGATTCCCCAAGACCCTCAACGCTATCAGCACCATGAACGAAGTGTTTACTGAAAACGGAATCCAGTTGCCTTTGCCAAAGCAGGGAACGGTGACCAATCCGGAAGACCGGTACGAAAAGGGATTGGCGCTGCAAGCTCCCATTTACGGCAATGAAATCGCTGACCGGTATGCCTACTTGCCCGGTGAATTTGCCCAGGCAGTACCCCGGTTCCTGACAGAGTTTTGCTTTGGAGATTTCAATACCCGCAGTGGTCTGGACGGCAAGACAAGAGAATTGCTGACGGTGGTCCTGCTGGCTTCTATGGGAGGGGCCGAAGTCCAGGTGAAGAGCCATGTGGACGGTGCCCTAAAGACAGGCAGCACGAAAGAGGAAGTGGTATGTGCTCTGGTTCACGCCGGCGCTTACATGGGAATTCCCCGACTGTTCAATGCCCTCAATGCCTGCAAGGATCTCCTTGCTCAGGAATAAGGCAGAGGTAGGGGACACCTGATTTTTTGGAGCGTAGATTGAGGTTTGGTTTGCTGTCTTTTACCATCCCAGTTTCCGAAGGGTTTGCTGATACTGGAATTGATCCGGATCCGGAGTGGAAAGGACTTCCATCTTCCCCTGGTGGATCCATTGCTGGATTCGCAGTGCGATCCAGTCGGCGCCGATGCCCAGAGGATGCCTTCCCAGAATCTGGCCGATAGCCATGGCCTCGGAAAACTCCTGGGGCTGGGCTTCCAGTTCCTGTCGGATAAAACTGTCGTAAATGGTTTCCGGAGCGCTTTGAAGGGAACCGTTGAGGAAAATCCGTAAAGGGGCGTTCTCCCTTTGGAGTTTTTTCCATTCCATGGCGCAGGCGGTCAGGAGAGCAGGTTGGACCTGCTGCTGCAGGGAAAGAAAATGGCCCCATTTTCCCGGAGACATTTCTCCCCAATCCCTATAACTGACAACGGTGTTTTCCTCCCCGTATTCCCAGTCGGGCAGCAGGACGCTGTAGATAGGCCCGTGACTTTTCAGGGAAGAGAGCTGCGTCAATAGCCAAGTAAAGCCGCACAATTCCTCAGGGCTGTGGCTGTACCAGATCCGAATGGCCTCTCCTTTTGAAGAGCGATCCAATACTGTTTGGAGGGTATTCCGGTTGGCCCAGAGTCTCTCTTCAATTTTCTGGGGAATGTCCTCGCCCGAGGGCCAGAAAGAATAGAGCTGTTCCAGGGCATTTTTACGGCCTTCTCCGATTTGTAGCTCCGAAATGTCTCCCATGCTCCAGGCGGCGTTGAGACAGAGTACATCTTGTGGATTTCCCCCCAAGGGGATGGCAGTTTCCCATTCGTGTTTTTCCCTGGCCTTTGCTTTTTCTAGGGCAGCTTTCCGTTCAGCTGCAGTGGCTTCTCTCCCATCGGCGTGTCTTATAATAACACTAACAGCGCCTCCAAGATATTTGTCAACACCAAAATGCTGGGCCAGTTTCAGACTGCCTTGAGCATTTTCCGAAAATACCACTTCTATCACAATCATTCACTCCCCCAAGAGTTTTCTCTGAGCAGTATGTTTATCACAAGCCGCTCCTAGTAGATGATTATCATCATACCACGCTGGCCAAATGATTTCACCCCTTGTTTCAAAAAAGGGCCGTTTTCTCAACGGGATCTTGGACAGGCGTTATTGGGAGAACTCCTGGAGGACAATACCGGATCACTTTTACAAGGAGAAATTCAAATGCGAATCAACGATTCCAGCGCTTTTCATAAAGAGAACATTTTTGGCCTGGGACAAGCCAATACGGCATATGCCCAATATTTTACCGGATATTCCTACTTGAACCCCCTTACCGAAAAGGGACAATGTCCAGTTTCCTTGGCCAATGTGACCTTTGAACCAGGTTGCCGGAATCACTGGCATATTCACCGAGCCAGTGAGGGAGGGGGACAGATACTCATTTGCACCGCAGGGGAGGGGTGGTACCAGGAGGAGGGAAAGAAGCCGGTGAGCTTAATCCCTGGCATGGTCATCACCATCCCCGCCAATGTGAAACACTGGCATGGAGCGAAAAAAGACAGCTGGTTTTCCCATATTGCGGTAGAGGTTCCCGGCGTGGAAACCTCCAATCAATGGCTGGAACCAGTGGAGGATGAAACCTACGATGGATTGGAATAGGGAGGAAAAGAAATGCAATACACGAAATTGGGCACATCTGATCTGACAGTATCCCGGATCTGCATGGGATGCATGGGATTTGGAGATCCTCAAAATGGCCAGCATAGTTGGACGCTGGACGAAGAGCATTCCCGGGAAATCATCCGGCGAGGCCTGGAGCTGGGAGTCAACTTCTTTGATACGGCTATTGGATATCAAAGCGGTACCAGCGAACAGTATGTGGGCAGAGCGGTCCGGGACTTTGCAAAACGGGAGGATGTGGTGATCGCCACCAAATTTCTGCCCCGGACCCAGGAGGAAATTGCCGCGGGAATCACGGGACAACAGCACATTCAGCAGATGATCGATACCAGCCTGAAAAATCTGGGAATGGATTATGTAGACCTGTATATCTACCACATGTGGGACTATGAAACGCCCTTGTACGACGTGATGGATGGATTGCACCGGATTGTCAAGGAAGGAAAAGTCAGGTATATCGGCATTTCCAACTGCTTTGCCTATCAGTTGGCCAAGGCCAACGCACTGGCGGAAAAGGAAGGGTTTTCGAAATTCGTATCCATCCAGGGCCATTACAATTTGATTTTCCGAGAGGAAGAGCGAGAGATGGCAAAGCTCTGCGCAGAGGATTCCATTGCCATGACACCCTACAGTGCCCTGGCAGGAGGCAGGCTTTCCAAACATCCCGGAGAAACTTCCAAACGCTTGGAAGAGGACAGCTACGCCAAATTCAAGTATGACAGCACCGCAGAGCAAGATGGAGTGATTATTCGCCGGGTAGCGGAATTGGCGGAACAGCGCGGGGTATCTATGACGGAGATCGCCTTGGCCTGGCTGCTGACAAAAGTGACTGCCCCTGTGGTAGGAGCCACCAAGCTGTCCCATATCGAAGGGGCAGCCAAATCGGTGGAGATCTCTTTGACTCCGGAGGAAATTGCCTATCTGGAAGAGCCCTACGTTCCTCATAAGCTGGTGGGTGTGATGGCACAAAATACTCCTGCCGCCGCCAAAGGACAGCATGTCTGGTCAACCGGCAGCCAGAAAATTCAGGGAAGGTAAGGGAATCTATCACAATCTTTTTGTGTTGTAAGCTAAATCCCTCTGGTTGACGGGAAGCGGTGGTTTTTCCCTGTCGATTCAGCGGGGAATTCTTTGGCCCGCTGCCAGAATATCCCGGAGTGCCAATGCTTCTCCCCTTGGAAAACGACAGTATAGAATCATCCCCCTTGCGCAGGACAACCGCGCAGGGGGGATGACTTTTTCATAAGGAAAGGTCTAAAGATCGGAAACGGAGGAGCCAAAGCGTCTACCGGCTTTTTCCATGAAATTGTGTTCCGGGAAATGCGATGATATTTTCCGGAGGAATCTGTGGGTGAGTTACGAAAGCATGGATCCCAAGAACCAGAATGGATCCCCCTGCAAACCCGATGAAATCCATCCAGACGGTTTGCAGCTGGGCGTTCAGATTTGCCAGCAGATGAATGGTTTCATCGATATTGGCTGCCAGAAGGCCAGCAGAAAGAAGATGGATCACCGGTTGCAGCCTGACTTTCCGGTAAGAGATCAGCAGGCCCCCGGATACTCCTCCCAAAAAGGCAAATTCCGTCACATGGATCAGAATTTGTATGGTTGTGTTTCGCTGGGCCGAATCTTGAAACGGGGTGAGAAGGAAAGCAAGGAAGTCCAAGAAAACAGGGGGCAATCCTGTGTCATTGGCCAAAGGGCTCCCCCAGATCAGACAGAGATTGCATACCAGCAAGATGGTCAAGATCGCTGCCACATAGTTTGGTTTTCTGGTCAATGGACTGCCTTCTTTCAGGTGATATGATTCCGGATTATATCACACCGAAAGGGAGAGAGAACGGGAATTATCTGAATCTATCCATGGGATTTTGAGAATAGAAAGAATCTCCTCCAGGGGACAGAGTGAGAGAGTCAAAGAGTTACCGGAATCAGATAATGCACCAGAGGAATAGCCTGTCCCGAAAGGATTCACATGGAACAATGGACTGCCGCTGCCCTTCCAAAATTGGGAAGGCAGCGGCGCGATGAAGGTCACAGTATTCAAGCCGAAAAAAGCCCGGCATGTCCTAGAAAAAGGCCAATCCATGGAGGCAGCCATTTTGGAAATTTTCGCCCAGGGAATGGAATCATTGGTCGTTCTCCACCACTTCCAGCTGGAAGACATTGATCACATTTACATCCGGACAGCAAAACAAGACAGATCCGTCTGGCTGTGTAGGAAGTTTTCCGCCGTAACGAAGGATGTCAATGTAGGGAAACGCCACATGCATGGCCATGGGACACAGTTTTCCCCGATCTGTATCAAAGTCAAAGGTATCCCCGATTTGATGGCCGTGGTGGCAGCCCATGGGGCCTTTTCTGTCCCCTAAGGGGATTTTAATCTTGGGTTTATTCATCCATGAAGTCCTCCAAAGCCGGAATAGGGGAAATTCCGAACATGGCCCGACACAAAAGCTTTCCGGATTTTGTGCGGAAAATGCTGTCATAAGCGGATTGAATCGATGCCTGATTGGATCCGTCCTCATAGAGATTTACCAGAAAGTCCGCCTCTACAAGAATCTGATAGTCCACCCCATCGATGTGGGTGTAGGTGTGGTGGTGGCCAACCAGATAGCAAATGCGCTCGATGTCCTCCTGGGATAACCCCACTTTTTCCAGCATGCGGCGGGCATAGGCGGGACCTTCCTGTTCCTGGAGTTTCCCATTGCAGGCTCCGTATTTTTCCTCTGCGGGCCGGATGCCGATGTCGTGGACAAGAGCGGCGCATTCGGTGAGAAATTGGGTGTGGTCGTCCAGGTGTTCCATGCGGCCGATCATTTGTGCAAATCGATGTACTTTGATAAAATGCTGAATCCGTTTAGGATCCCCTCCATCAAACAGCATCATGTGCTGCTGGAGCAAGTCCACTTGTGCCGTAGTATTCATACGCTGATTCCTTTCTCTCATCACTGGTTTTTCTCTATTATAAGGCAAAGACGCAGGGAAGAAAACCCCTATAGTCAAGACGGAGGTCCATACATGAAAAAGTATAACAAGTTTCGATTCATAGGGGGAAAAGAGACGAGGCGGAGATGAATCTTGCAGAATGTGACGGATTTGTGATTTTTTAATAGTTTTCTGTGTGGTATAATGAAGTACTAAAGAATACACAAAGCCATGGTGTGGGAGGAGAGAGCGATAATGTATCGGATCTTGCTGGTGGATGATGACCCCCATATTCAGAAAACCAATGGGGATTATTTGAAGAAATGCGGATACCAGGTCTACCAAGCGGAAAACGGTACAGAGGCGTTGGCAATCTTGAGTACCACTGCCCTGGACGCGGTGATATTAGACGTGGATATGCCGGGCATTGATGGAGTGGCTGTGTGTAAAAGATTGCGGGAAACCAGCGAGATTCCCGTGATTTTCTTGTCAGCTTATTCTCAAACGGACGATAGAATTCAAGGGCTCATGGCAGGAGGAGACGATTATATCGGGAAACCTTATTCCCTAGTGGAATTGGAGCTTCGACTGCGGTCGCGAATCCTGCGCCATTACCATGTGTTTTCCGGAAAGGTTCTGTCTTTCGAAGCCCTGAGAATCGATATAGGTTTGCGGGAAGTGTGGTATGAGGGGGGGGAGTGTTCCCTTTACAGCCCTGGAGTTTGACCTTTTGGCGTTTCTTGCCCAAAATCCAGATCAGGTGTTTTCATATGAACAGCTGTACAATGGAGTGTGGCATACGCCACTGAATCGTGGATTGCACAATATACAGGTTTGTATGGCGCGGGTGCGTCAAAAACTGGAAAAATACTGCCCCGGGGTCCGATATATTGAGACGGTGCGGGGAAAGGGATATCGTTTTTGTGCGGTACCTAAAACGTAAAACCGTCCCGACAAAGTCGAGACGGTTACCGGTTAATTCTCTTTTTTCTTTGTTATCAAACGGCTGAGTACGATTCCGATGGAGACGCAGAAAACAATTCCCAGAATTACCAACAGGATCTGCATCCCCTTGGAAAGTTTTTGTGGGGCAGTGGTTTGCGGGGAGGCTTCTTCTGGCTCCGTGGAGGCGGATGGGACCTCAGAGGATTCTTCCCTATTTTGGATAGAGCCAGGTTCCTCCTCTTTGATTTCTGATTCTTTCTGGGGCGACGTTTCTTTTTCAGAGACCGTTCCAGAGCTGGTTTCCTCCTGGGAAGAGGAGGACTCCGGAACAGAAGTGGAATTTTCGTAGGGTGCGCCGGCAGCGACCTCAGGCGGAGCCACAGAACTGGGTTCCCGCTCAGGAGAAACAGGTATCGTGCTGCCTCCGCGGTTGCCGCTGGAATCATCTGTTGTGGGGGCAGTCAGAGAAAAAGCTTCCGATTGCCAAAACAAAGGCTCGAACCAATCCTGTGCGGCAATGCGAAACATTCGGGGTGTTTCATCCGGCAAGGCAAAATTGCAGACAAATCCTTCCGGCTCATTCTCTACTATGAAGAAGAGATCTTCTGTTTCCCACCGTTCCCAGGTTTTTCCGTTATCGGTGGATACTTCTCCCCAGATGTCTGCTTCCTCTGGCAATTCCAATACTGTCAGCTGTACTACGGGAACTGTTTCTCCTTTCCAAACAGCTTTAGTCACTTGCAATGAGTTGGGTTTATACCAGTGGATCGTGAGATCTAAGGGAATCCTGCTGAGGACGGCTTGACCGGTTTCATCCAGAAAGGTTCCCGTCAGAACCAGTTCCCCGGTGGAACGGCCATCATACTCTTCCAAATTCCAGGACAGAGACATCTGTTCCTGGGTAACCTGTCCTTGCAGCTGAACGTCTACCTCCAGGGAGCTGGGCAGCATCGCCTGTTGCAGCAGAGTCCCTTCAGGCAGCCAAAGGTCATCTGGGCTTTGGTACAAGTTGTCCACCAGAGGAGGGGCCCACTGAATGAGACCTTGGGGAGCTTGTGTCATTTGCAGTTCAATTGAGCCGCCTGTTTCCTGTACAATCAAAGGGGTGGTTCCATCGGTTGCAAAGACGGTTTCTGTCAGCCGCAGACTGCCTCCTGATTTTACGATGATCTGGCCGCCCGAGAAGGAAAGAACAGGACTGGCTTCAGGTCCACCAATGGAAAGGGGACCAATGGAAAGGGTTCCGCCTGCTTCAATAATGATTTGGCCGGAGATCTCCACAGTCAATTCTCCGGGATAATACCCTTCCGGAAGAGAGCCGCCTGCAAAAGCCGAGGAGATGGTGGTGTAGCTGAGTGTTTGCCCGTTGCCAATGGTGCAGGAGGAGAGAGTGACAGTATAACTGTTGCCCATTTCTTCTTTTGAATCCGGAAGCTCCGTATCATCCTCTTCATTGTCAAGATCGTACGAGGACGGAGCGGATTTGGGGGAAGGAGACCCGGAAAGGGAAGAGGACTGGGAACCTTCTTTCTGAGGGAGAGAATCAAAGGAAGAATCTTCCGTTTCCCCTTGCTCCTCCCAGGAGAGCCCCATGTCTTCTTGGAGGTTCTCTGAGGGAGAAGAAAACTCCCATGTGGTTTCTTCCGAAGACAATTCCAGGGTATCCTGGGCGGCGGCTGGAAGAGGAACGATACCACAAAGAAATAGGGTACAGACATAAAAAATGCATTTTTTCATCCATGACGGGCTCATAAATAATCCTCCTGGGAGTTGATCTGCTGTGAACAAGAAAATAGGATATCGGAACATACTCCTATTGGCGGTGCTGATAGTGGGGGTTGCTGCTTGTGGAGCCTTGTTTCATTGGGACAACAAGTATACCTCTGCCCTTCCGGGGGGATATGGGTACAATATCTTAAACGAAGACCCGGATGAGATCGGGTTCCTGGTGGACGGATGGGAATATTATCCAGGTCAGCTGCTGGAGCCGGAAGAGTTTCAGGAAGGGGTTTCTCCGGAAGAATACACATTTCCGGGACAATACTCCAATTTTTCTTCCCACTTGGGAACCCCTTATGGAGTAGCTACTTACAGGCTGTTGCTCTATGGAGAAAATGGGGGTGGCGAAATCGCCCTGTATTTACCGGAGTTGCTGTGTGCAGGGAAAATCTATATTAACGGAACCCTGCTAGGGGAACAGGGGAGTATCGAGCCCTATATTCCTCTGGTAATGGATGGGCTATATACTGTGCAGGTAGACGGCGTTGCGGAAATAGTCATCCAGTGTGCGAATTTCACTCACTATTATTCGGGGTTGTATTATCCCCCTGCCGTGGGATCCACAACGGCGATTTTCCGAATGCTTGTGATCCGATTTGGGGTCTATGGGGTGCTGTGCTTCAGCTCTTTGGCCGTGGCATTGATGTACTTCGTCCAATGGTTGGGAAGTAAAGATCGTTCCACCAGATGGATGGGACTTTTGAGCCTTGCCTTTGGCCTTCGAGAAAGCTATCCTTTTCTCCGGGCAATTGGGATTCCATGGGTTCGTCCTCTGTATGGATTGGAGGACGTGGCAGGAACCGCAGTCTTGCTTTTTGCCATTTTATTGGCTGGGGAGCTTTCCGGTGTGGCAAAGCGCCCTTATCACAGACGTGTGGCAATTCCAGCTGCCGTTGCCCTGTGTGCTGTTACACTGGTGTTCCCGTTATGGATTTTACCATATGTTCCTTTTTTCATCAATCCCTATGGCTTGCTGTTGTGGGTGTGGAAAATCGCAGCGGGGATATATCTGCTGGTTTTGGCAGGACACAGTTTTCGGACCGATACCTTTCTTGGGTGTTGTTTGGCGGGGGCGGCAGGATTTTACGGGTTATCCGTGGTTGCTACGGTCATGTTGGCCAATCGCTTTGAGCCAGCTTTCGGAGCTTGGTTTGAGGAGTACGGAGGATACGCCTTGGTGATTGGATTTGCGGGGATGATGGTCCGCCGAGGAATTTTATTGTCCCGGGAAAATCAGCACCTGACCTTGCACCTGCAAGAGGAAGTGGAGCGAAAGACCCAGGGAATGAATGCCCTTTTGACAGAGCGGAGGGAACTGCTGGGTAATTTGCTGCACGACGTGAAAAATCCTTTGACGGCATTGCGGGGGTATGCGGAGTTGGTGCGCAGTGGCAATGTGGCGATGGACCAGGAGACTTCTCAGTATCTTCATGCTTTGATAGAGAGGGTGGACGCCTTGGGAGACAGGTTTAGTCTGCTTCAAAGTTTCTCAAGGAGTGAACGTGGCGTGATCGCCATGGAGAAAATGTGTCTCAACGATTTCTTGCGGGAATTTCATATGTCTAATCAACCTGACATGGAATTGCAGGGATTGGAATTCCGTCTGGAGCTCCCCTGGGAAAAGCTGTCAATCCGGGGCAACGAGGACCGTTTGCGAATTGCTTTGGAAAACCTCTGTTACAACGCCTTATCCTTTACGCCGGAGGAAGGTGTTGTGGTATTGGAGTTGAAACGGAAAGAGAACTGGGCTCTTATTTCAGTAAAGGACACAGGGCAAGGAATTCCCGAGGAAAACATGTCCCGCGTGTTTGACCGGGGATTTACCTATCGAGAGGATAACAGCGGGGAGGGATTGGGTCTGTACATTGTCCGATCTGTGGCGGTGGAACATGGAGGAGTGGTGGAAGTTTCCTCTCAGCTGGGACAAGGCAGTCAGTTCACCATCAGGCTTCCTTTGCTTTTCGGGGAAGAATAGGCCTTCCTGGAACGTGTTTATATCGAATGCATCCGTAAAGGATTGAAAAAGACTCAAGCCGGTCATCGGTTTTGAGTCTTTTTTGTTGCCATCTAGTCCATTGTCACTTGTATTTGTGCAAAAGAGAGATAGAATTTCCGCTTTTTAGGTCAAAGTAAGAATTACGACGTTTCTAGAAGGATTTCCAATCTTGCTAAAAAAGGTTTCGAGCAAAGGCCATTTCCCTTTTCACAAAAGAATAATCACTTAAACTTTTGATGCTATTTCCGTATAAATGCCCAATTTTCTAAGGCCTAACAATACAGCCAAGAATGAGAAAAAATTTGAATGCGTGGGAAATAGCATAGTGAAACCAGAAATAATTTTAAAAAACGAGAAAAGTCACAGGTTCGTCACATTTACCAAAACTATAGAACATAGCATTGGTTTTGTATTATAATCTGGAACAGAAAAGATATTTCCCAAGGAAGGGGAGCAAGAAACCATGAGACATGCGAAAAAACATCGAAATAAATCAAGCCCCCTCCGTCGTGTGGCAACGGCTTTGTGTTTGGCACTCTGTATCGTGTTGGGGTTGTTGGTGGCATGTAATCTCACCATCGTAATCAAAGGAACCGTTAACCCGGATCGTCCCCCATCGGTTTTTGGGATAACTCCCATGGTTGTGTTATCGGGATCCATGAGTGGATCTCAGGAAGGACATATAGAGGTAGGGGATCTGGTATTTATGGGCTCTGCCGATCCGGAAAAGCTGGAAGTTGGAGATGTAATTGCCTACATGAGCGGCAGCATTGCCGTGACCCACCGGATTACCTCGATTCAAACCGACGAGGACGGCAGTTTCCTGTTTACCACAAAGGGAGATGCCAATGAAACGGAGGATACCGAACCGGTTGGAGAGAATCAGCTGGTGGGAGCGTACCTGGGGCGGATCCCAAAAGTGGGAGATCTGGTGATATTTTTACAAAAACCGCTGGGGATGATGCTGTTTGTGGGGGTCCCCTTGCTGGCGTTTATTGTGTATGACATTGTTCGCCGTCAGCGATATGCAAATCGGGAACGGAAAAAATCTCAGGAAATGGAAAAGGAACTTTCACGCCTTCGTTCCTTGACCGGAGAAAAGAGCATTCCCATGCCGGTGGCAGGGGGATCTCCAAGGCATTCCCATGAAACCATGCAGGGAAGGCGGCCACACGCCGGACCGAGCAGAGAAATAAGTGGAAGGCAAAATCCTCGTGTGGGGACAAGCCGTATTTCCACAACAGGGCGAGAAACTCGTTCCGATCAAACCTATTGAAGGAGGCTTATCCAAATGAAAAAAACAAACAAAGTCATGCGGCTGGCAGCTGTTTTGCTGGTTCTCACGTTGATCTCTTCCTGCTTTGTGGGAGGGACGTTTGCCAAGTATGTCAGTGAAGGAAAAGGAGAAGATTCTGCCCGGGTAGCAAAGTGGGGCGTGACTGCAGAGTGGTCAGGGGATATTTTTTCAAGTGTTTATGATATAGGAGAGGATTCTTTTACGGTACAATCAGGGGGAGGATATGTGGTTGCACCAGGTACAGAGAGTCCAGAGCCCTATGAACTGACCTTCTCCGGAACCCCCGAGGTGGCTTGCGAGTACACAATCGATTTCAATATTGATTTGGAAGGATGGAATATTAAGCCTAACGGGGAACCTCTTGAAGATGGAGAAACTCCAGAAAGTGTAGAAACAGAATTTTACTGCCCGTTGATTTTCACATTTAATGGAGCTACTCAAGGGACGATTGATGGAAGTAAATATGGAACACAGGCTGAATTAATGGCTGAAATTGAGCGTGTGTTGACAGAAGAGCTCACATTATCTGGAAAGTTTGAACCTAATCAAGAATTAGACAAATACTTTGTTTTAGAGTGGGAGTGGCCCTTTGAGGGAGAAGATACCAAGGATACATATTTAGGGGATAAAGCAGCCAGAGGTGCAGCTCCCACCATTTCTATTGACGCTAGTGCCACTGTCACCCAGATCGACTAAAGTACGTTTGATGACACCCATTTCTTGATCGAAATAACCGAGAGGGAGGCCCCGGCCATGTGGCTGGCTGGGGCGTTGTCTCTTGGTAAATTCCCTGTTTTGATTTTGTCCTTGCCTCCCGCTGATCAGTGGGGGGCAGGCACAAGGTCAAAAACCAGTTTCAGAACCACACAAAACAAGGGAGGAATAGACGTGAAATCCTGGAGGGTCAAAAAAGAATGGCTTTTGCCCACTGTGTTGATTTTATTCTTGCTGGAAGTCATCCTGTTTCCCTTTGCAATGAGTTGGACCTATGGGGGAAGAAGCGAAAGCCCAGATCACACGCTTACCTATACCAGGGGAAACCTTACCTGGGACAGCAACACCAACATCGATGCAAACGGGGTAGCGGAGCTGAGTCTTTTCCACAGTGTCTATCAAAACGTGGAGGGGGAAAACGAAGATAAAGTGGTGGCTCCTGGCACGGAGGGCCTGAATATTGTCCGATTGCAAAACAGTGTTGCCTATTCCATCCGCTATGTGGCGGTAGTGTACCGGATCAAGGAGGAAGAGGCTCTCCCAGTAGAGCCGGAATTATCCGGTCAAGGGTTTACCGATACAGAATCCTACCCTTTGCCCAGTGGGGTGACGGAAGACCAGGTGGTGCGGGCTGTGTCGGGAACGGTAGAGGGCGGAAAAATACAGGATTTTGACATCGCTTGGAAGTGGAACTATTACGACAGCGAGGAACGAGACAAGGTGGATACTGAGCTGGGAAACCGGGCTGCCTGGGAGACCGCTGATGATGTGACGGCAGGCATCTATATTGTGGTGGAGGAAGAGGCCCAGCCGGGCGGCAATACTCCCGAAGATCCTGAAGATCCTGACAATCCCGAGGATCCTGACAATCCCGAGGATCCTGACAATCCCGAAGATCCTGACAATCCCGAGGATCCGGACAGTCCCGAGGATCCGGACAATCCTGAAGATCCTGACAATCCCGAAGATCCGGACAACCCCGAAGATCCGGACAATCCTGACGATCCGGACAATCCCGAAGATCCGGACAATCCTGAAGATCCGGACAATCCTGAAGATCCGGACGGTCCCGCGGATCCCGAAAGTCCCACGGACCCGGACAGCCCACAGAATTCCGATGATACGCAGGATCCCGATCCATCCGATGAAGATTATATCTATCCGCAAGCTCCTCAAACAGGGGACAACAGCTCGGTCACGATGTATTTGTGGCTGATGGGAATCAGTGGTGTACTGCTGTTGCTGCTTCTGGTAGATCGCCGGAAGGACAAGCAATGAGGAAAGTGATTGGGAAAACAGTGCAAGTGGCGCTGACCTTGATACTGGGAATATTGCTTCTTTGTAACCTGTCTCTACTGTTTATGGAGCGGGTGATGGGAGTGGAACATCCCACGTTATTTGGGTTCTCCACAGCGGTTATCGTGTCTGGCAGCATGGAGCCATCTTTGGCTGTGGACGATCTCATTTTCAACTGTGCTCAGAAAGAGTATCAGGTGGGCGACATAATCACATTTCAAAGTGGAGATGCCTTAGTCACTCACCGGATCATAGGCGTTAAGTCTGGAATTTTCCTTACCCAGGGAGATGCCAACAACGCCCCAGACCCTCAAGGAGTGGTTCCTGAGCAAATTCTAGGCCAAGTGGTGGGAAGAATTCCCCGGATGGGGAGTCTAATCGGGTTCCTGAGAACACCGCTTGGGGGAATTCTCCTAATCCTTCTTGGTGTTTTATTGATAGAGGTTCCCCAGCTGTTGCGCAGATGGGGAGAGCATACGAATAGGGAGGGACGTCACTATGAGATTTAGGCAGAAAAATAAACATGGGCAGCTTGGGAGAGTGGGGGTTTCGCTCCCTGTGTGTCTGATGTACATGCTCTTATGTACTCTCGTGTTCACGGGATTCACTTTCTCTCGATATATCTCCGGGGCCCAAGGACAGGAAAAGGGGCAAGTGGCAGCAGGAGTAGTTGTTGTATCTCATGACCCAGATGCTACCTCCATAGTGATGAAACGGCCTTCAAACGATGGCATAAAGAGCGAGAGTTTTTCCTTCACGGTTTCCAATCAAGGGACAGGTTCTCCCTCTGAAGTGGCTATCAAATACGATATTGTGGTGACCTTGAAAGAATCGCTGCCTGATGGAGTTTCCATGAAACTGGACGGAAAAGAAGTATCTCCCGATGGTCTTACTTACACGTTTTCCAATGCAGGCACCTTTGAAGCAAACAACGCAGATATACATTCCCATATGTTGACGTTTTCCGGGGACTTTGACACAATAAGTAAGAATTCAGTAACAGACCTGACATTGTCCGTTCAGGCGGAGCAAATCGATTAAAGGAGGAGTGGTTCATGAAAAAAACACGGTTGCAAGTGCCGTTTCGTTGGCTCCTCTCCAGCCTTTTGCTGGCTGTTCTGATGACAGTTCCAACGACGGCTGCCGGAAGTAAATATGTTTGGCGAGAGGACATCGATTTGAAATTGGAAATTCAATATTCGGATACGATTCTGACCAGCGTATTTTTGTCGCAAAACTCTGCCAGAGGTTGGACTCTCCAGCTTACAAATCTTCAAGGAATTTTCCTGGAAGAGGGGCTTTACCTGGTTCCGGAGGAAGGATATATCCTTCCGGAGACCATGACTCTTTCTTTGGGAGAAGCCTGTTACACGATTTACACCAATGGCCTGGACAATCCTTCAGGGATTTCCTTTGACTCAGCGACTAATATTCTTTCAGTGGAGGACAACTTGTTAACGGAGGCTCAAGGTAAGGTTGTGGTAGTAGCAGAAGGGCAGCCGGAACACTCTGCTGTATCGGATGGGTTGGAACCTCCGGAACAAGCAGAATTGGAAGATCCTGTAAATGACAATGAGGAAGGAACGCAGTCCCCTTCCGTTGAGGAGATGGACCCAGAAGGCCAGCCCGAAACCGATGTAGCCAACACAAATCCCCAGGAAGGAGACTTGCAAGAGAATCAGGCTTCTGAGAAAGGCAGTGAACAGGACTTTTCTCTTGAACATCATTCTGGTGCTACTGCGCAGGGAGAGACAATGATCACGGGAGAACAGCCGTAAATGGGCAAGATTAAAAAGGTAGTTGCCGGAGGAGTGGCCATCGTTTTTCTAAGTGCTTGTGTGGGTTTGGCTTTCTCCTTGGGGGAAGGGTGGAAGGAAGAGAAGGTCTTTCAGGATCTACAGCAAACAGTGCGACAAGAAACCGATTCGGCTGTCTCTGAAGACATCCTAGAGGAAAGGGAGGAGGAAGAACCCGGCATACTGCCCCAGTACCAGTCGCTTTTCGAAGAGAACCCGGACTTAGCCGGCTGGATCCGGATTGAAGGTACGGCCATTGATTATCCTGTGATGATGACTCCGGAAGATCCGGAATACTACCTTAGACGGGATTTTTATGGAGAGAAGTCCGTGTCGGGAGTTCCCTTTATAGGGGCAGGTTGCACTTTGAATCCAAGAAGTGATCATGTGGTGATATACGGACACAATATGGATAATGGGACCATGTTCCACGATTTACTTAACTTCTCGGAGGAAGAGTATTGGAAGGAACATCCAACGATCCAATTCGATACCCTGGAGAAAGAGGGCACCTATGAAATCCTGGCAGCTTTTTATACCCAGATATACCCTGAAGATAGGACCGACGTATTCCGATATTATCAGGTGATCGATCTGAGCGATCCCGATCTCTTTTTATGGTTTTTGGAGAATATAGAGGGTGCGGCCCTTTATGAGACGGGTGTTTCTGCCCAGTATGGAGACCGGTTTCTCACCCTTTCCACATGCAGTTATCATGTGGAAGAGGGAAGGTTTGTCGTAGTAGCCCGAGAAAAGTGATGTCACCCTAGCGCTTTTATGTTGGCCTAAAAACAGTAAAACCACCTGGTTCAGACTGAACAGGTGGTTTTACTCCGTAAACCTCTTTAGGAAAGAAACAGCTCACAGGTTTTTCGATCGGAGCACACTTTTTTCAAAGCAAGGCTTACGGCGGAGAGCATGACCCCGTTTATTTTTCTGGCTTGATGAGGACAGACGGCAATGCATCGCATACAGGAGATACACAGATTGCCATCGACTTTTTTGGGATCGTTGGGGTCAATGGCTTGAACGGGACACTCCTTGGCACAAATGCCGCATTGGACACAGTCTTTGGTGGGCTTGGGAGTCATCCCCGCTCCACCGGATTTCTTATAGGGCCGATTCCCGGGAAGGGAAGGCTTTGCCAGATCGCCCTCAGCGATCTTTTTCTGAATCTGTTTGGCAAATTGAGCCAGCTGTTGCCTGTCCTTATCATCCGGCCTGCCGGTTGCAAACTGTCTGACAATGGAATGTTCCGCAATAGCTGCAACGGCGCCAATTACCTGGAATCCACCCTGGGCGGCGGTATCTTCCAGTTCTACCAGGGTGTCCTCGTAGGCTCTATTTCCGTAAACACACACGAGAACAGCGCGGGAACCTTTTCCCTTTATGTTGGCCAACCGTTCCACAGCAGTACCTGGAACCCGTCCGCCGTAGGAAGGAACGGCGATCACAGCCAGATCTTCCTGGCGCAACTGAAGCGGCTGCTCTGGCTGCTTACTCTCTGTGAGATTGACAGGCACCACTTCGTCTGACAAGTTCTTTACCAAAATATCTGCTACTCGTTTTGTTCCGCCGGTTGGGCTGAAATATATTTCGTACACCTTCATCCTGACTTCCTCCAATCCTATGTTCCCGAGAGTTTTCCAGGCTCTTGGCCCGGCTGCATCTTGCAATTTCCCTCAGAAGGGATTACAATTAGATGTAATAAAAATCTTTACATCTATCTGGTAGTTTAGCACCAAATAGATGTAAAGTCAAGATTTTCATCCAATAGGTAAGCGAAGAAAGGATTCCGTCATGCAAATCAGTATGAAATGTTCCGTGGCAGTCCATTGCCTGATCTTTATTCATGAAGCCAAAGGGGTTGCCAAAGTAACCAGTGCGCTTCTTGCAAAAAGCACAGGGTGTAACCCCGTGGTGGTCCGCAATACCATCAGCGCCTTGAAAAAGGCGGGACTGATCACGGTGGCCCGAGGGACAGGTGGGGCAGAGCTGTGCAAAGATCCTTCGGAGATCACCTTGTACATGATTTACAGTGCCATGGAGCCAAATGGGTTATCTTCTTTGATTGGCATCCATGCCTGTCAGGGGAATCAATGCCCAGTGGCGCAAAATATCCACGGTGTCCTGGAGGGACCCTACCGGAAGATCTCCGAAGCGGTGATTCAGACGATGAAGGAAATCACCTTGGAATCCATGATTCAGGAATTTCACCGTCGAGTGGGACAGTCAGGAACCTTGGAGGGCCAGAAGGAGAAACAGTCTTGAGGAGCAGCTGGAACCTTCACTTTCCAGGTGGGCAGGTTTTCCTGGAAACTTTCCAGTTTTAGGGCAGCACCGCACAATTGCTGAGGCAAGCGCTGTGGAATCACCCATCAGACAGGA